>PLXM01000098.1 GCA_003153235.1 Rhodospirillales bacterium | reverse complement strand
GCGCTCGGCGGCGGCGTTATCGGCGATATTGCGGGTTTCGCGGCGGCCATCCTGATGCGCGGGATCGGCTTTGTGCAGATTCCGACGACACTACTGTCGCAGGTGGACAGCTCGGTCGGCGGCAAGACGGGAATCAATACCGCGGCTGGCAAGAATCTGGCCGGAGCCTTCTACCAGCCCAAAGTCGTGCTGATAGATACCGATGCCCTGAAAACGCTCCCGATGCGGGAACTCAAGGCTGGTTATGCGGAAATCCTGAAATACGCCCTCATTAACGATCCAGCGTTCTTCAATTGGCTGGAGCAGAATGGCAAGGAATTGCTGGCGGGCGACGCCGCCCTGCAGAAATATGCCATAGATGCCAGCTGCCGGAGCAAGGCGGCTATCGTCGAGGAGGATGAAAATGAAGAAAAGGATATTCGCGCGCTTTTGAATTTTGGCCATAGCTTCGGGCATGCGCTGGAAGCTTTGGGCGGCTATGATGGACGGCTGCTGCACGGGGAGGCGGTGGGGATAGGCTCGCTGCTGGCCCATGAATTCTCGCTGCAGATGGAGCTATGCCCCGCGCGGGATGTGGAACGCTTGCGCCAGCACCTCGTCAAAACGGGATTGATGATCGAGGGGCCGTTCAAGGTCACGGCGCAGGATATGCTGACCCGCATGCAAGGTGACAAAAAGAACAGGGGCGGGCAGATGACATTGATTTTAACCAAAGGGATCGGGCAGGCCTTTGTCGCCCGCCATGTCAGCGAAACGGACCTGCTGGCTTTTTTAAAAAAGAAATTCGGATAAGGAGTATGGCTAACAATGGATAGTACTAGTCTCTGGATGGACCTGGTGGGGCTGTTTTTTCTGCTGCTGGGCGGAGCTTTTTTCTCGGCTTCCGAAACCGCGCTGACGGCGGCTTCCCGCGCCCGCATGCATACGCTGGAAAACGACGGCAATGCCCGCGCACGCCTGATCAACAAGCTCAGGGAACATAAAGAGAAGATGATCGGCACCCTGCTGTTCGGCAATACGATTGTGAACATTTTACTGGGCGCGCTGTCAACGGCTGTGCTCATCGAGATATTCGGGAAGGCGGGGGTCGTCTATGCGACAGTTGGCGTAACGGTGATGGTGCTGATTTTTGCCGAAGTCCTGCCGAAAACGTATGCTCTGATAAACCCCGACCGGCTGTCATTGTTGCTGGTGCCGGCGGTTGCCATTGTCGTCGCCATTTTCGCGCCTGTTACCTATAGCGTGAGCAAGATTGTCGAGGGCATATTCCTCGTTTTCGGCGTCAAGCCGTCTGTGAATACGGATGAGCACGAACAGGAACTGCGCGGCGCAATCCAGCTGTTCAAGGAAACTATGGATATCGAGGAGGATCAGGAGAAGGGCGCCATGCTGCGTTCCATCATGGATCTGGCCGAGGTCAAGGTCTCCGAGATCATGGTTCACCGCAAGAACGTGCGCATGATCAACATCGAGCTGCCGGTCGCCCGTATTATCGATGAAGTGCTGCACAGCGCCTTCACCCGCCTGCCAGTCTGGAAAGAAAGCCCGGATAATATCGTTGGTGTTATCCATACCAAGCTGCTGTTGAGTGAAATGATCAGCTGCAATGGGGACATTTCGAAGGTGAACATTATGAACGCCATGATGGAGCCGTGGTTTATCCCTGAATCAACCACGCTGTTTGACCAGTTACAGGCGTTCCGCAAGCGCCGCGAGCACTTCTCGATGATGGTGGATGAATATGGCGCTCTCATGGGCGTTGTGGCGCTGGAGGATATTCTCGAGGAAATCGTCGGTGAAATCAGCGATGAGCATGACGTTGCCGTTTCCGGTGTGCGTCCGCAGCCGGACGGCAGCTATATCATCGATGGCAAGGTCACCATCCGCGACCTGAACCGCGAGTTCGACTGGGGTTTGCCGGACGAGGAATATTCAACGATTGCCGGACTGATTCTGTTCGAAAGCCAGCGCATCCCGAATGTCGGTCAGACGTATACCTTTTTCGGCGTCCGCTTCGAGATCCTGAAGAAACAGAAAAACCAGGTCAGTCTGGTGCGCGTCATCCCGCTGCCGAAAGATGAAGTGGCGGGAGATCAGCAGAGGGCAGAGGCAGGAGCCTGATTTTATTATACCCGGGGTGAGGCAGGCGAGGGGGCGGGAGTCTTCTTCTTGCCCTTGTTATTCAGCTCATCAAGATTTTTCTGCAGGGTGTCTATAACGTCCTTGCTGATGTCGTTAAAACTTATAATGGTCACACCGGGTGGATTCTTGGCGTCTTTGGGCACGTTAATAATCTGCTGTTGCTGCGAGCGGAAGTTGAAGAGGCTGGTCAGTGTCGAGCCGTCCGGCAACGTCTGCGGCGCTTCCGCCAGCGTATATGAATTGACAAGTTTATAGGCTTCTTCTTCCGGTTCTGCTTCAGTTTCAGCTTCCGTTTCAGCGGCGATAGCCTGTTTGAGCTTTATGCGGCTTACTTCGTTTTCTATGGATGAAACAACAGCGGCCGGAGCATTCTTTTGCTCAAGCTGGATAGCGATATCGCCTCCATAAAGGTCAAGCCTTACAAGCGGTATAAGCATATCAACCATATCCTGATGCCCGCCTTCGCCGGCGCGCAGGAGGGCCTGAGCGCAGGAATAATCCGGATCGGCCCCGCGGTCGAGAAGCAGTTGAGCCTTCTCTGTGTCGCCCATGCCCGCGACCTGAACAAGCGCGGTATCCAGTGTGGACTGGGGATTGGAGGATTTGGCTGTGTATGTGAGGATGAATTTAAGTTTATTCGTTGAGTATGCGCCAACCTTTTTCACGCAGTCATCAAAAAACGAGGTGTTTTGCTCCATGATCTTCTGGATGAGATCAACCGGCGTATCCTTACTCAGAAATGCATCGGTCTCTAATCTATTATCTGAAGCTGTCGTGTAATAGTTTATATCATTCAGAACAAATAGGAGCGGGGTTGGATTTGAAGAAGCGAAGGCTGCTGCAACCAGCTTGCGGGCAAGTATTTTGTCATCTTCTCCTGTGCCGTTTGTGAAGTCGAAGCCGCTTCTGAATTTGAGGAGCGCTTTTAAAGCGTTACTCGTTTCACACTCAACGGCCAATGTGCATAATTTGTAATAATCGCTTTTGTCATCGCCTGATGACCCCAATAAGCCGGTTGCAAGGTTTGTAACCTGCTCTGCATCATCCTGACGCACCGCATCTTGCAGCTGCTGCCATTGCTTCTTTTTTTTACCAAACATTGTGACCTCGTAAAATCGTTAAGATTGTTTCTTTTCTTTTAACTACTCTTCAGCACTGTTTTAAGATGTTCATATCCTTTGCCTGCATTACCCTTGGTTGAAGCTTGGGATTGTGACGGTTCGGGTTCTGGGTTTGCGAGGGCGTCAAACTTCTCGCGCAGGGCGCCGATAACATCCTTGTCTATCTCGTTAAAGTTGACGGGCTTTGACGGAAATATGTCTCCGGCTTCGTTCATTGCATATTTTTCCTGCTGCCGTGTCTTGAAGTTAAACAGCGTTGTTAAAGTTACTCCATTCGGCAGCTGCTGTACTTCAGCCAGTGTATTGGCATCTACAAGCGTATAATCTTCTTCTGTTTCTTGCGGTGCGGCGGACGGTATTATAACGGCTTCTGTCTTGCGCTTGACGGATTCGAGGGACGCAATAAGGCTGGATGACGGGTCTTTCAACCGGAGCTGTGTTGCTATATCGCTGCAAAGAACGGGGTTCATGAGCGGCAGCAGCAGACCGACCATATCCGTATGTCCGCCTTCGGCTGCCCGTAGAACAGCCCTGCCTTGGGCGTAGTCCGGGCTGGCTTTACGTTCCAGCAGCAGTTTTGCTTTTTCTATGTCTCCCGCAGCGGCGACTTGTATGAGGGCATTGTCAAGCGGTGTCTGGAAATGCGGAGATCTGGATGAGAAAGTCAGGATAAATTCCAGTTTTTCTGTAGAGAACAAACCTATATTCTGAACACAATCATTGAAAAGAGCCTTGTCGTATTCCAGACGGTTCTGGATGAATGAAATGGACGTGTCTTTGTTTAAAAAGTCTTCTCTGGTAAGGGGAGTAGGACTTGTGACATCATTTTTATTATACAAGACTGATAAGAGGGGAACCGGATCAGAGGAAGATAATGCTGCATCAAGCAACTTGCGGGCAAGACCTCTATTTTCCGAGCTGGCCCGGCTGAAGTGCAGGCCGAGGCCGGCAGTAATGAGCGCTTCTAAAACTTCGCTTTCGTTTTGCTGGATAGCTAGCTCACAGGCATCGTAATATCCATCCTGCCAATATAGAGTTAAATTGCTCGCGATATTCTTAACCTGTTCCGCATCATCCTGACGCACCGCTTCCTGCAGCTGCTGCCATTTCTTCTTTTTTCCGAACACAAATGCCTCCTGCAAACACCAGAATGTTTTTGGAGGCATAATCTATGACACTTTATTATTTATGTCAATAAAAATTATGAAATATAAGCCTAGGCTGGTTTTTTAAGCTTTTCCAGCCTTTTGGCTTCAGCCCAGAGCGCAAGGCGTTCTTCGCGGGTGGATGTTTTGAAATCCTTACCCGTCTTTTTCAGGCCTTGCTCCATATGGCGGAAACGGCGCTCGAAACGGTTGTTAGTGGTGCGCATGGCGTCCTCGGCGTCAATGCCGTGCCAGCGGGCGCAATCGACCAGCATGAACATCAGGTCGCCCAGTTCGGCGGCGATGCGGTCCTTGTCCGGCTTGGCGGCTTCGACTTCGGCGCGAAGCTCCCTGATTTCTTCCTCGACCTTATCGAGCTGCATCGATGCATCCGGCCATTCCCATCCAGCGTTCGAGGCGCGGCCTTTTATCTTAGCGGCGCGGATGAGGGCAGGGAGCCCGTGGGAAATCTCGTCGAGGATGCTCGAGTCCGGTCTAACGCCTTTTGCCTTGCGTTCCTCGGCTTTGATCTCTTCCCATCTGCGGTCGATTTCTTCCGGTGTTTTGAGGGTATTGGCTTCTGGCCCAAGGATGGTCGGATACCGGCGCTCGAGTTTGCTGACGATTGATTGGGCAACATCATCAAAGCTGAAAGCCTTGCGTTCTGCCGCGATCTGCGCATGAAAAGAGATTTGCAGCAAAAGGTCGCCCAGTTCATCGCGCAGGTCGTCATCGACTTTGTTCTGATCTATCGTATCAGCCGTCTCATAAGCTTCCTCGATCAGGTATGGTGTCAGTGATTTATGTGTTTGCTCTTTCGTCCATGCGCAGCCATCCGGACTGGTGCGGAGGTAGGACATGATCTCGAGGAGTTTGGCGAGGGGCTGTGACATATTCTATAAGTTCCGTTATGACCGCGCAGCGTTATTTTCCGTCAAGCGTTTTTGATGATTATAGGTCCGCTATTGCTGCCAGAGCCTTTAGGCTCTGCAAAAACGAGTTTTGAGTAAGCGGAATTAGTAAGGTTCAGTGTAAACCCATCACCGTATACGGAATCATTTTTATACTTGTTCAGCGTTCCGTCTTTTCTTACCAATTCATCCCATATAAGGTTTGCGTTAAATATATTTGTGCAAGTGCCATTATTTAAACCGGAAGCTGAACCGCCTGTTCCCATGACATCTTTTATTTGTTCGACGCAGACATCCAGCGGGGTCATGCCCAGCTTGTTTTCAGCATTGGCATTAGCACCCGTCGCGAGCAACTCGCGGACTTTTTGGACTTTGCGCTTTTCAACGGCTTTAAAAAGTTTCTCATCCTGTGTTTTAAAAATCGACATGGCATGTTCTCCTGAAACGGGGGTGGCTAATATACAGAATATCTTTTGCCATATTACATAAATTTTGGCAACTGTTATTTAGGAGATAGTTTATCGACAGTACTAATTGTGTGATAATGTATATTATGGTAATTAATGGTAATGTCTATTTAGCTCTATAAACGAATGGCTTAGGATATTCTTCCATGAACACAAACCCAACCCATCTTTATCCACCACGCGACGCTTACGAAACAGGATTCTTTGATGTTGGCGATGGACACCAGCTTTACTATGCGCGCTACGGCAATCCGGCTGGCGAACCTGTCGTCTACCTTCATGGCGGTCCTGGTGCCGGCTGCAGATATAATGAATACCAGTTCTTTGATCCTGACCATTATAACGTTCTTCTTTTTGATCAGCGCGGCTCAGGTAAAAGCCAGCCGTTTGCCAGCGCGCACAAGAATGGCCTTCCGGCACTTGTCAGCGACCTTGAAAAGCTGCGTCAGAAATTTGGGTTCGAGCGCTGGAATGTCACCGGCGGCTCTGCCGGATCAACCTTGGGGATGTTTTATGCCGTAAGCCATCCCGAGCGCGTCAGCCGTCTTTTGCTCCGCGGGATCTTTTTNNCGGCTTATGTCCGCCAATGAAAATGAAGCAATCGAGGCGGCGCGATTATTCACCAGATGGGATACGTCTATCGTTACAAAAGATCCGCAGCCTGATCTGCTGGACAAGCTGAACAAAGATCCGAAAAGTTGTCTGCCTATATCAAGGCTTTTCTTTCATTTCACCGTCAACGAATACATGAAACATGATCATAAGCCATTCCTGCTCAAGAGAATGAAGACGTTATCAATGCCCATTGATATTATTCATGGCCGACAGGACTGGATTTGCCCGGTCGAGAATGCCATTGAATTGCATGAACGCTGTCCGAATACGCGCCTTGAGATCGTCGAGAATACCGGTCACGGCATGGTTGAGCCCGGATTACAGAAGGCTTTTATCGCGATTACGGATCGGTGGAAAAATAGGACATCATGATTTTTATCCCGATTTCAGATGATAACGATGAAGGTTATACGCGCTTTCGCGATCATTTCATCAATAATGGCCTCCTCCTCTTGTGCATTGTTGTTTTCGCGTATGAGGCGTTCTTGAGTATTTCACAGGGCTCGGATTCCCTGCATTCATTTATTCATTCCAACACATTCAATCCGGCCTTTTCTCTTGGAACATCTTTCCTGTCGCTGTCGCCCATGGATCGGGTCATGGCGCTATTCAGGCATCTTGCCGATATAAAGAATGCGGACATTCTGAATATCCTGAAAAGTACATTTATACATGGTGGTTTATTGCATTTGCTTCCCAACATATTTGTGTTGTGGATGCTGGGCGACAATGTCGAATACGCCATGGGTCATGTGCGCTATTTCTTTTTCTTTATGCTGACGGCCATTCTTTCGCAGTTCGGGCAACTGGTCTTTTCCACAGGTGATAATTTCATAAGCCAGATTGGCGCGAGTGGTGCCATCATGGCGGTTGCCGGAGCTTATCTGGTTTACTTTCCCAGAGCGCGCATCAACTTTTTCTATTGGTTCTTCCTTATATACTGGGGGATAAAAGACATATCGGCGCGGATTGTTCTGCTCCTCTATTTTATCCTACTTCTGTTGATTGCCCTTGCCGGAGACGGCACTGTAGACGGTACAGTCGTCGCAACATGGGCGCATGTCTTTGGCTTTGTTGCGGGAGCTATTTTAAGCCTTCCCTTGCGTTACGGGCGTGATGACAAGTATTTCCAGTATACGCGGGCAAAATCCTTGAGTTACAACAAGTCTTTATTCAAAACCGGCGACGATGATCCCGATCCCTGGGGTAAAGCGTTATAATAAAAGGAGATTTTATCTACCCAAGTTCTTGAATTCTTTTAAAGCCATTTTTGTATCTTTTATAGCTTTAATTGGATTCTTGGTTTTTTTATAGCCCTTGTCACTGGCGGCCTTTTTGGCTTTCGTCACCAGGTCGACATATTCACGAACATTGGCTGCAGATGTGCCGCCGCGTTTTTCAACGGCAGTTGCAACAGCCGCCAAAACAGTTTCGAAGTCTTTACCCTTAAAATCCTTGCCGTTGAGATCAATGCCATTCTTGACGGCAGCAACTTCCAGAAGGATATTGCAATGCTCTTTGCGCGCCAGCTTGGCGGCGCTAAAGAATGTCCTTGTCAGGCCTTTGTCCTGATCTGTCATTGTGCTGCCCATCTTTTCGCACCAGTTGCCGAGCTTTTCAGTGACTTGATCGGCGCTCAGGGTTTCGAGGGAATTTTTGAATTTTTTGGACATGATGACTGATCCTTGTTTGCGGGGATTTATAATGGTTTTTTTATAAAGAAATAGAACAATATGTCAACCATAAAATTATTCCTGTAAATCCGGTCATATACGATCAGAAGCGTGTTAAATGCGGCCAAATACCGTTTAAAAATCAGCAG
>PLXM01000032.1 GCA_003153235.1 Rhodospirillales bacterium | reverse complement strand
ACCACTCTTCAAGCTGGCTTTCTGTGATATGAAAGGTGCCAGGTGGTAAATTTTCATTACGCTGTCTAAGCCGTGACATGAGCTCGTCGCGCGGCACATCTAGATAGTACAGTTTTACATTCACGCCGCGTTGTGCTGCCTTGGCACGATACGCATCACGTTCTACGCGCGGCCAGAAACCGTTATCCAGTATGGCATTGACACCGAGCTCTACTGATCGTAAAGCCATGTCGAGCAGCAACGCTTCTATCTTTAGGCGTTGCTTACCAAAGTTCTCCATATCGTTGATATAGTCTTTCGCTCCGAAAATAGGCTCCAGCAATGCGTCAGTTGAGAAAAGCAGAGCGGAGAGTTCGGCTTCAAGTTTACGCGCCAGTGTCGTCTTACCGGAGCCTGGCAGACCGCAAATCATATATAGTTTAGCCATAGGCTCTCTACGAAAAAGTCTAATTTAGAAGGCGGGTCCGCCGGATTTTTTGGGCTTCGGCGCTGACTTCTTTTCAGCAGCCCATTTGTCAGCATCGCGCTTAAACGACGACAGGATATGATCCAGCGTTTCCGGATGAGCATCAAACTCATCCGCTGCGATGCCGTTAGCAAAAAGACGGTATAAAAACTGAGCCGCCTTTGAATCCGGATTCGCCAGCCCTTCGGCCATTTCACGTGGGCTATAGTTAAAATTGGCTTCATCCGGACGCGGATGCACGCTGGCCCAATAGATTATTGTATCGGCAACTTGCTTCTTCTGATCTTCAGTTAGATCAGGCGCTGGTGCTTTTGACATGTTATTACCTCATAAATTAAATTGAGTCGCACAATGTCATATTACGCAGCCTTTTGTCAATAAGTTTATGAAATTAGGCCAAACCTCTGAAAACCTTTACATTCACTCCTGTTTATGACATAACCCGCCATGCTTAGTATCACAAACCTCACATACCGCATCGGCGGACGAACGATTCTCGAGAACTCCAGCGTCAATGTCATGGACGGCTGGAAGGTCGGCGTCGTGGGCGCGAACGGCACAGGAAAAACGACGCTGTTCAAACTGATTGCCGGCGAGCTGCATGTCGATGGCGGCAAAATTAACATGACCGAAAAGCACAAGTTCGGCATGGTGCGGCAGGATATCCCCGACACTGACACGCCGATCATCGACATGGTCGTACAGGCGGACGAAGAGCTGGCCGCGCTTTTTAAAGCCACAGAGACTGAAACCGACCCTTATAAAATAGGCGAGATTTACGCCCGTATTATTGAACTGGATGGCTATTCAGCCCCCTCACGCGCCGCAATTCTGCTTACCGGTCTCGGCTTCAAGGAAGACCAGATGCAAGAACCCTTCTCCTCCCTCAGCGGCGGCTGGCGCATGCGCGTCGCGCTCGCGGGCGCTTTGTTCGTGCAGCCGGAAATACTGCTGCTCGACGAGCCGACCAACCACCTTGATCTCGAAGCCATCATGTGGCTGGAATCCTATCTTTTAAATTACCCGCATACACTGCTGATCATTTCACATGACCGCGATATGCTGAACAAATGCGTTGACCATGTCATCCATGTCGATAAACAGAAACTGACGCTCTACACCGGTAATTACGACACATTCGAGCGCGAACGAGCCGCCAAGCTCGGTCTGCAGCAAAAGATATTCGAGAAACAGCAGGCACAGCGTGCGCATATGCAGGCCTTTATCGACCGCTTCAAGGCAAAGGCCAGCAAGGCTACGCAGGCGCAAAGCCGCGTCAAGGCGCTGGAACGCATGGACCTGGTTGACGAGGTGATCGCCGACCGCGCCATCCGTTTCAAGTTTCCGGACCCGGACAAACTCTCGCCGCCGATGATCGCCCTGCGCCACGTCGATGTCGGCTATACCGAAGGCAAGCCTATCCTGCGCCGCATTCATGAGAATATCGATCCCGATGACCGCATCGCACTGCTCGGCGCGAACGGCAATGGCAAGTCGACGATGATGAAGCTGATCGCCAACAAGCTGTCGCCGATGCAAGGCGAGATGATGCGTTCCGGTAAACTGCGCATCGGTTATTTCTCCCAGCACCAGACAGAAGAACTCGATGTGGAATCGACGCCCGTACAGGAAATGACGCGGATTGTGATGAAAAAGACCGGAGAAGCGAAAGAATCCGTCGTCCGCGCGCGCCTCGGGCAATTTGGCTTTGGCAAAACGCTCGCCGATAACCGCATCGGCGACCTTAGCGGCGGGGAGAAAGCGCGGCTGCTGTTCGCTTTCATGAGCTTTGATGCGCCGCACCTGCTGCTCCTTGATGAGCCGACCAACCACCTTGATATCGACGCACGCGAGGCATTGGTGCAGGCGTTGAACACCTATGAAGGCGCGGTCGTGATCGTCAGCCACGACCCGACGATGGTCGAGCGCGTAGCCGACAGGTTGTGGCTGGTTAATGACGGCACCTGCACGACATTTGACGGCGATCTCGAAGATTACCGCAAGTTCACTGTTCAGGCCAGACGCGCAGCGCGTAAAAATGAGAAAGAAAAGAAGGACAAGAAATCCGAACCCGTCAAAAATGATGCCGCTGTGCCGGCGCAAAATGACAACGCTCGCCGCAAAAAGGCCGCTCAAGCCGAAAAAGAGATTCAGCGGCTGACAAAAGAAAAAGAAACACTTGAAAAATCCATGGCCGCGCCAGGCTTTTACGACAACATCCTCAAATCACGCGAAGTACAAAGCACTTATGATAAAATCATAAAAGAACTGGAAACGCAGGAAGCGGCATGGCTTGAAGCCACAGGTTAATCAGCCCACTTCTTTACAAAAGTCAGAAACCTTGGGAAAGACAATCCCTGAACAAGGATCGAGAACAAGACGACAATATACGTCATAGGTAGGATAATGCTTTTCTCCTGCCCCTCGGGCAATGACAACGCCATCGCAATCGACAATCCGCCGCGCAGCCCTCCCCAGACGAGAATCGGGATTGTACCGCGTTCAAACTTCTGCTGCAGGCTCATCATGCCAATCGGCAGGCTGACGCTGATCAGGCGCCCCAGCAGCACGGCTGCAATAGCAATAATACCCAGTACCAAGTGCAGTTTTGTGATGGTAATAACAATCACCTCGAGGCCGATCAGCATAAAAAGAACGGCATTAAAAATTTCATCCAGCAGCTCCCAGAATCGTGACAGACTCTCTCGCGGCTGGTCAGCCTTGCGCCCCACACGTCCCTGATTGCCGACAACAAGCCCGGCTGTCACCATGCAAATGGGCGCAGACACAGCCAAAATCTCGGCCAGCGCATAACCGCCCGTAACCAAGGCCAGCGTCAGCAATACTTCCACTTTGTAATCATCCGCGAGGCGAAGAAGGGAATCCGTCGCCCAGCCGAGCAGAAAACCTAGAGCAAGGCCGCCCAAGCCCTTTTGTATGACGAGGATAAGCACCTCGTGTATTTCCACCTGCTGCGTCCGTGCGGCAATATCAAGGATTGTCAGGAACACAACAACGCCAACGCCATCGTTAAACAAGCTCTCGCTGCCAATCTTTGTATAAAGCTTTTTTGACATGCCTGCATCTTTCAGGATAGCAAGAACAGCCACCGGATCCGTCGGCGAGATCAGAGCACCAAAAAGCAGAGCGTATATATAAGGCATATCCAACCCGATAAACTCTGCGCCCTTCCAGACCAACGTACCTGTCACGAGAGTGGCAATAACGACGCCAGCGGTTGCGAGAACGGCCACAGGCGTACCAACCTCTTTCAGATCGCCAAAACGAATATGCAGTGCGCCTGCAAAAAGGAGGAATGACAGCATGCCATGCAGCAGCACCTCGGAGAAATTAATACTGCTGATAATGTATTTTATGGGCTGCAGGTCAAAAAGTCCTAACTTGTAAAGGACGGTCGAGACCAGCGACAACAGGAGAGCAAAGGCCATATGGCCTATCGTCTCCGGCAGATGGAAATATTTGTGGTTGATATAGCCGCCGATGGCCACAAACGTCAGCAGGACGGCGATAATCTGGAACGGAGTCATTGACCCGCCGCTCCCACCAATTTTTCTACAAGCTGCCGCTCTGTGTCGCTAAAGGCGGAGGTGAAAGCGGTCTGTATGGCAGACAAAGTATTTCCTGAAGCTTTCTTCTCTGCCTCGAGAGTGAAAGAAGTCAGCGGCTTTCTATCCAGACGGCTGACGAGACTGACGATCATGCGGATTTTAATAACAGGCGCGGTACTGCCGGATGCATAATCCACCTGAAAGGCACGGATTTCTGTTTTTAGAATCTTGTCCCCCGTGAGTCCGGCATCGCCATTGGCAACTGCTTTAAAAAGCCCCGTCTGATCCAGTGTTTTTGTCACGTTATCCTGTACGACTGCGGGCAAAAAGTCAGACCATCTAGCCCCTGCATAGTAATCCCACTGCTCTCCTCCCTTGTTCAGGGCGATGCGGTATGTATCAAGCTCAGGGGACGTCGTTGGCATAAAAACCACAAGACTTTCCTGCATTTTTCCTTGTTGTGTAATATTGATAGGCTGCAGCGCAAACATGAAAGCCGTGCCCGTATCGCGCGGCGTGAAAGTACACGCAACCAACAAGCTTAACAAAAGAATGCAACAGACCCCTCTCATTGCTTGGGCACCTGATAGCCTTGATAATTTGTGCCGTGTAAAATAATAGATGGATCTTCGCGCAACGTGCGCGCCAGCATCTTTATTTCTCGGAAAGCTGCCGCCGCCTCCGTCAGAGCGTCATGCGCTTCCGGCAGAAGAGCCTCGGTTTCGGTGACATTCTTGTCGCTGAGAAGCTTTTGTGCCTGGTCAACCGTCCGCGTCATCTTCCCGATCATTGCGGGCGCATCTGTCATGAGAGACTGCATCTCTGACTGTTTCGACTGGATGACAGGATATTGCTCACCTTTTTGGACCTTCAGGGGCATTGATGAAGCCGCAGGAACGGTGTTCTCAAGAGAGAGATAGGCTGTGCCGGTAATACCCTGAGATGCAACGGAAGCAACAGTATCCACACGTACAGGCGCTGTATCGGAAATATCCACCGTCACCAGAATACGGTCATTCTCGGATGAGACAAAGCGGATATCATTCACCAGCCCCACTGTGATCCCCTGCAACTGGACGGGGGCGGCGCGCTCCAGCCCGCTGACCGAATGATCGAAATATACGGCATAACGCTTCAGATTACGGTTGTCACTGCCGCCGCCAAAAGCCGTCAAGTAATAGACAAAGGCGGCCATTGCCACGAGAAAGAACAGGCCGACTTTAAAATAATGCTTTTCTGTTTCCATTTTTATACCTTCTCCATGAATCTTGCGCGTTTGCCGTGGAAATATTCCTGCAACCACGGATGCTTGTCTTTTAAATGATCTTTTAGAGTTCCCATTTTAATCTTCCTGTCTATCAAAACCGCTATCCGGTCGCAGATCGACGACAGGCTGTCGAGGTCATGTGTAATCATGAAAACAGAAATGCCCAGGTAATCGACAAGATCGCGGATCAGCTGGTCAAAACCTTCTGCGGCAGGCGCATCCAACCCGGCTGTCGGCTCATCAAGAAACAATATGCGCGGGTCGAGCGCCAGCGCGCGCGCCAGAGCTGCGCGCTTGGTCATACCTCCAGACAATTCGGAGGGATATTTGGGCCCCGCACTGACTGGCAGCCCGACAAGTTCAATCTTCATCAGCGCAAGGTGCCGGATATCATCTGCCGACAGGGTCGTTTTTTCCCGTAATTGAAAAGAAATATTTTCTATGACCGTAAGGTTAGAGAACAAAGCGCCCTTCTGGAACAACACGCCCCAGAGATTCTTCTCTTTATGAACCGACACATCCAGCCCGGCTATCATGACAGTGCCAGACACCGGCTTCTGCAGGCCGACAATTGTGCGCAGCAAAACAGATTTACCTGTGCCGTTGCCTCCCACCACACCAACAACCTCACCCGGAAATATATCGAAATCCAGACCATCATGAACCGTATTATTGTCGAAGCGATTGACCAGATTTCTGACTTCAATGAGCGGCTTCATCAGATCCCCAGCTTTGTAAGAATGATGGAGAAGATGGCGTCCGCCACAATCACCAGAAAGATGGACTGCACCACGGCAGTAATCGTCTTATGCCCCACATCTTCGGCGGAGCCGCGCGCCTGCAAACCCTGCATGCAGCCGACGATACCGATAAGGATGGCAAATGCTGGCGCCTTGAACAAACCGACGTAGAACTGCTGCATATCCGCCACTTCCTGCATGCGCGAGAGGAACTGCACATAAGAATAGCCGAGATAGGAGGAGGAAAAGACATAACCTCCCAGCATCCCGAACGTATCCGCCACAATGGTCAGTAACGGCAGAGCAATGAGAATAGCCAGTATGCGTGGCAGCACCAACACCTCGAACGGTGATGAACCCATAGTCCTTAATGCATCCACCTCTTCGTTAAGCTTCATGGTGCCCAACTGCGCGGCAAAGGCGCTGCCCGAACGTCCCGCCACCATAATGGCGGTAATCAACACACCCATCTCGCGCAGGATCGAGAGTACGACAAGGTCGATCGTGTAAACCGTCGCATCGAATTTCTGCAGTTGGAACGCGCCTTGATAACCCATAACAAAAGCGATAGAAAATGCCATCAGCGCGATAATAGGGATGGCCTTGATGCCGATCTCATTGATGTGGAAGACAATGCTCTGCACCCGCAGGTTTTTAGGATGAAAAATGCGCTGCGCAAGCGAAACAAGAAACGCTCCCCAGAATTCGATGCCACGGCAAAGGTCTTTCCAGACATGAACCATATGACGTCCCAGCCCGACGACCACATGCCTGAAAACACGGTTCAAATGCAGGGTGTGCGTACGCCTGTTCCGGCGGCGTTCGCCATCTTCCAGAGGCAAGTTAGAAATCTTGTCAAATATTTTTATATGACCGTCCTTGAAATGGTGCATCTCCGGCATGATGCCGGCCTTATGCAGCGGGGACAAAATGGCTTTCAGATACCACGCCGCCGAGGTATCGAAACTTTCCAGCTTTTTACCGTCGAGTACAACGCGGCGGATGTTGTTAAACCTGAGTCCGGTCAGCTCTTTTTCAATTTCGGGCAGGGCAAATACCGTCCAGTGCCCCTGCAGGCGGAGCGTCACGGCGGCGGCTTCGGCTTGAACGGTACAATATTGCATCGACGGACCCCATCTCCGGAAGAGCAGTACTCCCACACATTGTAGACAAATGGCGGGCAAAAAGATATAGTGCGACGGCTGCAAATAACTCCTTTTAGGTAACTCTTATGACGCCCGCAAAAGAAAACAAGGCAGGTTACAGGGATGTTTTACGGTTCGCCGTGCATTACTGGAAACCGAAGAAATGGATCGGCATCGCCGCTGGCGCCATGATGATGGCGGCCGTGGTCATGGATTCCATTGTGCCCGTCTTTACCGGCCGGATTGTCGACGCTATGACCAAGCACAACGCGGGGGATGCGTCCGCCCTCAAGGGCGCCTGGTCAGCCTTCTGGGGGTTTGCAGTGCTGGCGGCCCTGAACCAGTCGTTCCGCGTCAGCTCCCTCTTCTGCTGGAACCGTTTTGCTGTGAGCAATCTCTACAGGATCGTGACCGACGGAATGAAGAAGGTGCAGCGCTTCAGCGCCGACTGGCACGCCAACTCCTTCGCTGGCGGCACGGTAAGAAAAATTACCCGCGGCATGTGGGCTTTCGACCAGTTTGAAGACACGCTGCTGATGGGTATCTTGCCCGCTATCACGATCGTCATCAGCATTACAATTATGCTCAGCCTGAAGCTGCCTTTGGTGGGCGGCGTTGCAGCTGTGCTGATTTTTATCTACTGTGCAGGGAGCGTATGGGCGTCAGTCAAAATCCTGAAGCCGCGCTTTGTCGCCTCCGCCGAGCAGGACACGAAAATGGGCGCGACGCTGGCCGATATCGTTACCGGCAACCCGACCGTCAAATCTTTCGGCGCCGAACGCCGCGAGGATCTATTATTTGAAGATGTGGCGACGGTCTGGCAGAAAAAGGCTATTTATGCGTGGCAAACGGGTATGACGGCGGACGCCTTCCGTTCGCTTTTCCGTATCCTGATGAACAGCTCGATGCTGGCGCTGACCATCATGCTGTGGAAATCAGGCCGTGCATCTCCGGGGGATATCGTGCTTGTCATCACCACTTTCTTCATTATCGGCGGCTATCTGCGCGATATCGGCATGCATATCAACCACCTCCAACGCTCGATGAGCGACATGGATGATGTTGTCGTGTTCTGGCTGCGCAGGGATGAGGTTGTCGATGCGCCGGACGCAAAACCGCTGACGATGTCGCCATCAGACCGCAAGGATATGGTGGTTTTCGATCATGTCTATTTCCACTACACCAGTCTTAGCAACAAGATATATGAAGATCTGTCTGTCGCCATCGCGTCCGGAGAAAAACTGGCACTTGTAGGCCCGTCAGGCAGCGGGAAGTCAACCTTCGTCAAGCTGCTGCAGCGACTCTACAACCTCAACGGCGGACGTATTCTTGTCGATGGCCAGGATATTTCTCGGGTGACACTTGAGTCGCTGCGTCAGACGATTTCACTCGTACCGCAGGACCCGATCCTCTTTCACCGCTCACTCTCCGACAACATCGCCTATGGTCGCCCCGGCGCGAGCCAGAAAGATATCGTCGATGCTGCCAAGAAAGCTTTCGCCCATGATTTCATCGTGAGGCTGCCGCAGGGCTATGACACGCTGGTCGGCGAGCGCGGTGTGAAACTATCCGGCGGTGAGCGGCAGCGTGTGGCGATTGCCCGCGCCATTTTAGCCGATGCGCCGATCCTGATTCTCGACGAGGCGACGTCCAGCCTTGATTCCGTCTCCGAGCATTACATCCAGAAGGCTCTGCATGCCCTGATGGAGGGGCGCACCACCATCACCATCGCCCACCGCCTCTCGACGATCCAGAAGGCCGACCGGATTCTCGTTTTTGATCAAGGACGTATCGTCGAGCAAGGCACCCACCATACCCTCCTTGCCAACCCTCATTCGCACTACAAAAAGCTCTATGAAATGCAGGTTTTAGGGCTGATCGAACAGCATTCCGCTGTGGCCTGAAGTCCCATAAACTCCTTGCCCGGGGTTTACGTTCTATGCTAAATACGGGGCGTCAATAATGGTTTGCGCGACTAGCTCATTGGTAGAGCACTGCTTTGACATAGCAGGGGTACGCAGTTCAATTCTGCGGTCGCGCACCATATTTTTTATCCAAATATATATTAATTAACTATATTTCATAACTTTGATATATTCATTAACATCTAAAATATAAAAGTGAACAATATGTCTAATTTTGCAATATGAAATATTTTAATTGACCTAAATATAGAAAAAATACTATCTACGTCATCACTACTCATAATCAAACCTAAACCCAAACAAAACGGAGAATACTTATGAAAAAATCTACATTCCTCAAAGGCGCTCTCGTTGGCGCAAGCTTCCTCGTCGCTGCACTTTGCCCACCAGCTGCCATCGCAGTTGGCGCTTACATCGGCGTTGCAGCAGCAACAACGACAGCTGGCGCAATTGGCCTCGGTATTGCCGGCGCAGTTGCTGGCAGCATTGCCGGCGGCATCGTTGGCGGCATCATTTCACTGCCCGGAAAACTTTACCTTGCTGCAAAACTGGCGAAAAAGGGTACTGAAATTGTTAAAGAAGACTCCCTTTTCCCCAGCCTGCCCACAAGCACTTCATCCCTGTCCAAGCTTGGCGTGAAGTCAGACTTCACCGCAGCAAACACAAACGTAGTTGCGAAAGTTGCCCCCGCTGCATCAGCGAACAAGAACCTGCTTCGCCTTGTTGCAGGTCGCTAAGAACTCATCTTTGTTCTTTAGTCACTAAAATAAAAAACGCCCGCACTTCACTGTGCGGGTGTTTTTTTATAGCCGTTAAACTACCGTGCGCGGATAACATTTACGTAGATATAACGCCCGCCTGCACCAGTTTCCTGATAGCAAAGAGCGCGGCTGCTGTTGGCGGCAAGAGTGACTGCCGTGGCGGCGCCGTAGTTCGTGCCGTTAAACGGCGTCACAACCGTTAAAGGACTGCCTGTCGGTATGGTTGAGCCAAGGCCGAGAACAACATTGATCATCTGGCAGACCGGCTGCGATACATTCACCAGCAGCAGTGCCAATTCAGGGTTAGAATCGCTCTCCGCGCCCGTCATGGTGTATTGGCCTGAAAACACATACGCGCAGGTGGAAAGACAGGCTGCAGGCGGCGGTGTCATGTAAGGAGCATTACCGCCGGCCGCATCGAAAAGCTCGCGTGTGAGGGGAGCAACTCCCGCGCCGGGAGGATCGAACAGGATGCCAGAACCGCTCGGTGTATCCGTATCCAGCACGCCCCCCATCAGCAACATTTTATCAATGAGTGGGCGGAGGCTGTTGCCATACTGGATCATTTCTGTTGCATTGACGCGTGCCTCGTCCTGTGTCAAAGCGTTGCGTGATCCGCCATTATCCTTAACCATGACAAACGCCAGCGTGCCAAACAAACAGATAGCGATCAGGATAAAGAACAGGACGTTCCCGCGTTCGTCAGCGGAAGATAATCTATTACGATGGTGTATGGTTAAAAAGTTCAGGCGTCTGACCCCGTTCCCTCCGAACGGGAGATGAGCTCCTTGACATGCAGCTTCTCTTTCTTCAGCCTTTCGATGAGAGTCTCGTTGCGGGCCGCATGATTTTGCTCATCGTGAATTTTCTGCTCGAGTTGAGTATGTTTGTTCTTTAAGGATTTAAGGTGAGAAGTCTGCATTGGTCAATCTCCCGTCTGCTGATAATAACCGTACAGTCCATTCTACCAGCGGAAAGTTGACGAAATATTAACCCTTCAGGTTATCCATGAAGTTCCTGGTTTCCTGTGCGGTTTCAACAGGTTTTTCAAGCATCAACATATGCCCGGCCCCGGGAAAGCTGCGGAAACGGGCATGGGCAAAACCCTCGG
The DNA here is from genome assembly GCA_003153235.1 of Rhodospirillales bacterium. Lineage (GTDB taxonomy): Bacteria > Pseudomonadota > Alphaproteobacteria > Micavibrionales > UBA2020 > PALSA-926. The sequence goes on along the minus strand of PLXM01000032.1, from coordinate 5,421 downwards.
CCAGCGCCATGCTTTCAGAAAATTTGACAAGCTTGTCATCTTCACCAGCCAGAACCAGAACGGGCTTCTGCACAGCTTTCGCGGCGGTTCCATGATAGGAGTTACAAGCAACGAGGTCGTTGAAAAGGTCCATCGGCTGCATATGCATCCTGAGAGAGCCTCTGATTTCTGCCGCCTGCGGATGTGCGGAAGAAATACCCCATTTCAAAATCATTTCTGCGGCAGCTTCCGGCGTTTCAGCCGCTTGTTTCAGCAGGTCTGCATGCACAGGCAGCTGCGCTGCTGCGCCCATCAGCACAAGGCCGGCCACAGCCCAGTGCTTAGCCGCTTCCATCGCTACGAGAGCGCCCATCGAATGCCTANNCAACGGACTGCAATGGATAATCTTTCATCTGCCCCTCAAGCCACCGCGCCATCTCGCCAATAGAGGGCAACAGGTGGCCTACGGCCTTGCCATGCCCCGGCAGCGACAGCGGCAGACAGGGGATTTCTTTTGACAGCGCGCCCCAGACATCCGCCTGCATGCCTGCGCCGTGAATCGCAATAAGGGTTCGTTTCTTGCTCATGATGCCAATTCTACACCAAAAAAAACCGCCCCCAAAGGGGGCGGAGGTAAAGATATAGCGAGGAGGCACAGATGAAATCTGCTTTCAGAATATCACCCGTTGGTTAACAGTCGGTTAACACAGCACCTATTTTGCCATTTCCTTGTTTTTATTTATAAATTTATCCTCATAAACCGCCTGGGCGGCTGTTGCGGAACCTATAATTCCTCCCAAAACAGCAAAAGATAACTCAAAGGGAATATCCCCGCACAATAGGCGGACAATAGAAAGGATGATCATGGCACATTGAGCCACTTCGACCATCGTCATGACAAAGGTGTTGCTCCTGTCACGGCTGCTCCACCACAGCAGCGGTGCCATCGCTGTCGTACAGGACCACAGTAATCCTGCCCCGATGGCACGCAGCGCAACGCTGTGCGTCACATACTCGAAAACACCGGCGCACCAGGCTGTCAAAAACAGCGTGAGATAGGCGAGGCTCAGAAAAAACATCGTTTTTTCCTTGTCAGGCCTCTGCGCGGAACGGAACGCTATCATGAAATGAGAGAATATGCCGGCCGGAATAACAAGGATAGGTATAATGTAGGGTGAAAAAAACATCATGACAACGCCAACCCAGATGACCTGCCACTGCGTCTGCGAACCAAGCCATGCGGCCCCCAGCGCAAGCCCTGCAAGGTTCATATAGAGAAGCGGCAGCAGTAACCGCGGGGGAATATCTTTTAAAGACGGCACTTAATGCACTGCGCGGAAATCAAAACGGAATTTCATCGTCCATGTCATTCTTGCCGGAAGCGCTGAATGACCCGCCGCCGCCTGCTGCTACTGCCACAGGCTCTTCAGCGTAATCATTCGCAGCGCTGCCTGAGCCACCGCGACTATCGAGCATGGTCAGTTCGCCACGATAGGGGGCGAGAACGACCTCTGTCGTGTAGACATCGCGCCCGTCTTTCTCGTACTTGCGGGTTTCAAGCTGGCCTTCAAGGAAAACCTTCGCGCCCTTCTTCAGATACTTCTCGCAGATGCCGACAAGGTTTTCGTTTTTCACGACAACGTTGTGCCATTGGGTTTTTTCCTTGCGCTCGCCAGTCGCCTTGTCCTTCCACGACTCGGAAGTGGCGACGGAAAAATTGGCCACGCGCCCGCCGTTGGGGAACGAACGCACCTCGGGGTCTTTCCCCAGGTTACCTACCAGAATCACTTTATTTACACTTCCAGCCATGATAGTTTTTCCCTTCGTTGAGTATGTTTAAAAGCGCCTTATGTTTAACATGCTTTTGGGCTTTTAAAAAGGGAGATTTCATCAAATGCGTGCATGGCAGAGAATGTTAAGTGGTCGTCGGCTTGACCTGATAAACCCCTCCGCCATGGACATTGAAATCGAGGATATCGCCCACGGACTTTCCAGAGTCGCGCGTTGGAACGGTCAAACCATTGGGGATCATTCTTTTTCTGTCGCGCAACATTCTGTCCTTGTTGAAAAGATATCTCTCACCCTGCAGCCCGAGATCGAAAAAACCTGGCTTCTGGCGGCACTATTGCACGATGCCTCGGAATATGTCGTCGGCGATATGATATCGCCTTTCAAAAATGTCCTCGGTGTCAATTACCGCTCTTTCGAGGACAAGCTGATGCAGGCGATCCATATCAGATTCGGTCTGCCAGCCGTAATTCCGCCGCAGCTCAAAAAATTCATCAAGCGCAGCGACAAAATCTCCGCGTACCTCGAGGCGACCCAAATCGCCGGATTCTCGCACGCCGAAAGCTGCAAAATTTTTGGGCCCCCGCCAATACCTGTCAAAGATCTGGCCATACAGCCCCTGTCTGCCAACGAAGCGAAACAACAGTTCCTTGAAAAATTCTACGCATTGGCGGAACAAACGGACACAGCCGCGGCATAATTTCTAGCCGTTTTTTTTCTGGCACCAGAACTGGTACATGCTTCTGAAGGTGTCCGGATGGGCCGTTTCAAACTCATCCCATTGATCCAGATTTGCACCATTCGGGTCATTGTGATATTGCTTGCGGTATTGTTCCAGTATGGTGCCTTCGCTCATCTGCACAAAGTCAAGGCCAAGCCGGTCAAAAGTTCTCTTAAGTTCCGGGATGTCGAACCTATGCTCCTGCACATGGAACAACAGGTCACGGCACATCGACATGTAGTAATAGTCGTTAAACCTGACCAGTTTCAAAAAAACGTCTTTAGGAAGTATCTGTGACGCATCCCTGCGAAACTGGCGGATGCCGTCTGCCGTTGAGGAATATTTCTTTTCCTTGATGACTTTGATAGCTTCGACGATGTTACGCCGGGCTTTTTTGCTATAAAGCGCAATGCGCATAATGCCGTCCGGTTTAAGTATATCAATCAGCACCTGCCATCCGCGGACGGGGTCCTCCATATGGTGCAGAACGCCGCCGCAGGAAATGAGATCAAACTTTTTTCCTATGGACCCCAGCTGAAGAATATCAGCCTGCCTGAAGGTGACATTACGCACGCCAAATTCTTTTGCTTTGCTTTCAGCGTAGGCCAGACTCGTGCGGCTGAGGTCAATAGCCAGCACTTCAGCGAGTGGCAATGTCCGTGCCAGCCAGATGGCCTCCCTCCCGGTTCCACAGCCGGCGACAAGCACCTGCAGAGCGCTTTTCTGTGCATAGCGCTGTATGAAATTTTCCTGGATCAGGTGAAAAACAGGAAGATTCTTCCAGATCGGATAGGGGAATTCCTCATACTGCTCGCGCACCCTGCCGGAAACAACGTCATCAATGGGCGTAATAATCTTTAGCTCTGCCGAGCGCTTTTTAAGCCGCCGCCAGTCGTTGATTTGGGAATTAACCATCTCCCGCATAAGAGGATCAGAACCGAATGCCTGTAATATTTTTAGATGATTTCCGAGACCATATAAAGGAGCATAGCCTGCATAAACAGCGACATGTTCCCTTTCGGCAGTCAGGTCTGCTGCTGCCTCAATATGTTCGCGCAAAACCTGCACTTTTTCTTTTTCGGCGTTTGTATATTCAAAAATATAGTCAGTGAAAAAGGCGGCGCTGGCCACGGCCTCTGCCAGCATTGTCCGCTGATCCCGGGACAGGTTAGACATTACCGAGACTGAATCAATAGTATTTAAAAGAATTTTGCGCAAACACGCCAGAAACTCTTCAAAAGCCGGCTGGAGAACAACCATCTGCTTCAAACCCAGAAGGAAATAAGGCGTCAGAAACGGGCTAAAATCTCTCAAAGACTCAAATTTGTCTTTATTGAAGACGTCAATATTATCTTTGCCGACCGATGTGAGTATATCCTGAAAAACAGGTTTCGAAATTAAAATGGTATACCAGAGCACGGCTATTTCCGAGCAATTCAGTTCCGGCGTCTTTAAACATTCGAGCACGATGTGCTCCATAGCCGGATTATGCTCCTGGAGACTGGCAAAGTTTGCCACAAGCAGGAAACGTTCTTTATACTTTAAAACATCCGGCGCCATCTTGTTGGCCAGCATGAAGAATCCCAGCGCCTGTTTTGGCTCATTGCAAAACGCATAAGCGTCCCCCAATGCACAAATAGTTTCTGGATCTTCTTCGTCAATATTCAAGGCTTCATCGAAAAGATCTGTCGCTTTCTGCAAATCTTTGTTCATAGCGGAGATAACGCCCAAAGTGCGGTAAGCCTCTTTGGTCTTTCCCCGCTGCAGAGAGAGCTCCAGATAACGCCGCGCCTCGTCGTAATCCTGCCGCGACAGGCAGTCCTGCGCCAAAGTATTCAGTTCTTTTGCTCCCATAGCGGATTCCGGCTTAGGTAACTTTTCTTTCGTCAAAGACTGCCCCAACAATAAAGTTTCTGTCCTGTAAGGATTTGGTTTAATAATACACTTGGATAAGGTAGTTCTAAAACAGCTAAATACGGCACAATGGTGAAATTGATGCGGATACTAAGTAGACATAAACTTGTTTTGGCGATTCTGCTGGCAGAATTGGTGATGCCCTGCGCCGCCGCTATGGCAGCCGGGGATGTCGATATCGCCCTGCACAAGGCTTTGTATGATCTCAAGATGGTTTCCGCCGAACCGAACGCAGGCATCAACGACGTCACTGGAAAAATTTATTTCGAGCAGGATGCCACTTGCGATGCGTGGACGACTGAACAACGCCTGACCACTGAGTACCAGTATGCCGACACTGCGCCGGTGACTGACACCGGACGTTATGCGGCATTTGAATCCAAAGACGGGCAACAGTTCAGCTTCAATGCCGATAGACTGGAAGATGGCGAAGCAACTGAACAGTTGCGCGGCACGGTCGAAAAAGACGCCAATGGTGCGGCAAAAGCTATCTACNNTATCTACTCGCGCCCTGATGATATAAAATATGATCTGCCGCAGGGCTACCTGCTGCCTACAGCACACACGATGGAAATAATACGCCATGCGCGGGCTGGAGATCATTTTTTTAATGCCGTCATGTTTGATGGAACAGATGCCGACGGTCCAGTCGAAGTCGGTACATTCATCGGTAAGAAAGTGATGCCGGAAGAATTGAAAAAAATATCCGGCGATAATAAAAAAATTGATCTGTCTCTGCTGATACCAGAAGCCTGGCATGTCCGCATGGCTATCTTTCCCATCAAAGACAAGGATGAAAGTGTGCCAGCCTACGAGATGGAAATAGTTCTCCACGCCAACGGCGTCATCAGTCATGCGCTGGTGGACTATAAAACTTTCGCTGTGGAGCAGGACCTGACAGCTCTGGAAAAGCTGCCCGCCAGAAAATGCGATTAACTTTCTATTAATAATTCTTTAAGAGGAACTTGCTATAAGGGTTAGGAGAGGTGGGACTACATGAGAAACAAGGTTCTGATTGT
>PLXM01000008.1:17867-19922 GCA_003153235.1 Rhodospirillales bacterium | reverse complement strand
CCTTCATAAATTCTTCGATATCCTGTGGCGTGCCAACAGAACGCCCGCCCAGATCCTTGTCGATGCGGCGTGTAAGACCGCTCAACACTTTTCCGGCGCCGATCTCGATCAGGTTGGTCACGCCCTGCGACTTCATATACAGCACAGATTCGCGCCAGCGCACCATGCNNAGCTGGCGGATTTTGGCGGGATCGGTCACAAACTCAGCCGTCACATTGGCCACGAGCGGAACAGAGGGCGCTTTCACGTCCACCGCCGTGAGAGCTTCGCGCATCGTGTCGGCTGCGGGTTTCATGAGGGCACAGTGGAACGGCGCGGAGACGGGCAGCATAATGGCGCGTTTCGCGCCGCGGGTTGTCGCCATGGCAACGGCTTTTTCGACCGCTGCCTTGTGGCCGCTGACGACCACCTGTCCAAAAGAATTATCGTTTGCCGCAGCGACGATTTCATGAGTGCTCGCCTCGCGGGCGATTGCCGTCACATCATCAATCTCGAGGCCGAGAATGGCCGCCATCGCTCCGACACCGACAGGCACGGCTTTTTGCATCGCCTGACCGCGGGCCTTGAGGAGTTTTGCTGCGTCCTTGATGGTGAACGATCCGGTGGCTGTCAGCGCGGAATATTCGCCGAGCGAATGTCCGGCCACGCATTTGATTTTGGCAGGGGTGAAAAGATCGGGCTTTGCCTGCTGGAGAATACGCACTATGGCCATGCTCACCGCCATCAGTGCGGGCTGGGTGTTCTCCGTCAGGTTGAGGTCGCTCTCTGCGCCCTCGAACATGATTTTGGAGAGTTTCTGGTTCAAGGTGTCGTCGATTTCCTGAAAAACTTCGCGGGCGACTGGAAAGGCCTCGGCCAGATCCTTGCCCATGCCGACGAACTGACTGCCCTGTCCGGGGAATACGAAAGCTTTCATTTTTTCATAATCCTATAATAAGAGATAATCTCGCAGAAAGTGATACAGGCTTTGGCGCTAATGTTCAAGTGAGGGGTTCAGGAGACCCGCGAAATATTGAAAACCCTTGCGTTCCCTTAGGGAATCACTATATATCTTCACCACCCGCTCTCCGGCCCCCTGTTTATAACAGTACCGGAGGGCTCATGGTCTGTGCGGCTGGTGGCTCAATGGTTGGGCGATACAGCGGCAGACTGATTTAAAACCAAGGGAAGACAATAAATGGCTCTTTACGAGACAGTGTTTATCGCACGGCAAGACGTCTCCGCCAAGCAGGTGGAAGACTTTGCAGCAGCCTTCGGCAAGATTGTTAATGACAATGGCGGCGAAGTGAAAAGAACAGAAAGCTGGGGTCTCCGCACTCTCGCTTACAAAATCAAGAAAAACCGCAAAGGCCACTATACGCTGCTGCACCTCGAAGCGCCACACAAGGCGATCGTAGAGCTCGAGCGTAACATGCGCCTGAATGAAGACGTTCTGCGTTTTATGACCGTTGCCATCGAGAAACTGCCGGAAGGCCCGTCCGCTATCCTGAAACAGGGCGATGACGAGCGCGGCGGTGATGATGACCGTGGCGGCTTCAGCCGCGAACGTGGCGAAGGTTTCAGCCGTGACCGCGGCGACCGCCCCGAGCGTCCAAAATATTCCAAAGAAGGAGCTGAATAATGGCTTTTGAAAAGAAATCATACGGCGGCGGTGACCGCGACCGTAAGCCCGGCGGTGACCGCGGCGATAAAAAAGGCGGCGCGGCCGGTGGCCGTCGCACGTTCTTCAAGCGCCGCAAGACCTGCCCCTTCAAGGGCGACAATGCCGTTCCGATCGACTACAAGGACATCCGTCTGCTGAGCCGTTACATCTCGGAGCGCGGCAAAATCGTTCCGTCACGTATCACGGCCGTATCACAAAAGGCACAGCGCCAGCTGGCCCGCGAAATCAAACGCGCGCGCTTCCTGGCTTTACTGCCCTACGTTGCTCACTAAGGAGTAAAGGACAATGCAAGTTATTTTGTTAGAACGCGTCGAGAGCCTCGGCCAGATGGGTGATGTCGTCAACGTCAAGCCCGGCTACGCACGCAACTTCCTGCTGCCGCGCCAGAAAGC
>PLXM01000008.1:0-17841 GCA_003153235.1 Rhodospirillales bacterium | reverse complement strand
GAAAAAGGCTTCAAGGTTGACCGCACGCAGGTCAACATGGACCGCAACTACAAGCTCCTCGGTCTGTACCCGGTGAAAATCTGGCTGCACCCCGAAGTGGCTGTCAGCATCACGATTAACATCGCCCGCTCGGTTGAAGAAGCTAAGATCCAGGAAGAAAAGGGCGAAGCGCTCATCGTCAAGAGCGATCGCGAACAGGAAGCCGCAAGCCTTGCGGAAGCTGCGATCAAGAAGGTTGAAGCCGAAGAAAAGGCCCGCCTTGCTGCGGAAGCCGCTGCAGAGCAACCCGCTTAAGAACTATACTCGCTTTATAAAAACAGTCCGCCCCTTGAAAAGGCGGGCTGTTTTTTTCGTCCGTCGGGCGGGTGCGAAACTCCTGTCCAGAAAGACACAAAATTGCCCCGAGAATTGTTCATTTTCTAGCGCTGTTTTGCTATTCTCTCGTCCATGACAGCAGATGCCGTGAAACTTTCAGAAATCTCTTCCGCTCGTTCGGGCGCGGAGCCCGACTACCGCGTGATGCCGCACAACGAAGAGGTGGAGCAGGCGCTGCTCGGCGCGCTGCTGATCAACAACAAATCTCTGGAAAGAGTTTCCGAGTACTTACGCCCCGAACATTTCTACAATCCGGTACACGGCCGCATTTATGACGCGATCGCGAAGTTCGTCGACCGCGGACAGGATGCCAGCCCGATCACATTGAAGAATTTTTTTGAGAAGGATACCGATCTCGCCCATGTCGGCGGCGGACAATACCTTTCCGATCTCGCGGCCAACGTCATCAGTGTGCTAAATGTCTCGGATTACGGGCAGATGGTTTACGAGATGCACCTGCGCCGCGCGCTTATCACATTGGGCGAGGACGTTGTTAACGATGCCTACGATCACAATATAGATATTGGCGCCGGTCAACAGATCGAGCAGACGGAAAAGCGCCTGTTTGATCTGGCAACGTCGGGCGATTACAAAACCGGCTTCGTGCCGTTCCACAAATCTCTGGCTAACGCCATCCGTCATGCCGAGTTGGCCTACCAGCGCGAGGGCCAGATTACCGGCGTGACAACCGGGCTTATCGACCTTGATAAAATGCTGGGCGGCCTGCAGAACTCCGACCTCGTCATCCTTGCCGGACGTCCTGCGATGGGCAAAACCGCGCTGGCAACCAATATCGCTTTCAACGCCACACGCGCGCATCTTGAAAAAGCAGGACGCGAGGGCGCGGTTGTCGGTTTCTTCTCGCTTGAAATGTCTGCCGAGCAGCTGGCGACGCGTATTCTCGCGGACCTTGCCGGCGTGCCTTCTGACAAGATCCGTCGCGGCGAAGTGCGCGACACGGACTTCCACACCTTTGTTGAAGCAAGCGATACGCTCTCCCGCGTGCCGCTGTTCATTGACGATACACCCGGCCAGACGATTGGTGCCATCCGCACCCGCGCGCGCCGCCTGCAGCGGCAGCACAAACTTGGCATGATCGTTATCGACTATCTGCAGCTGATTCAGGGCTCCGGTCGCGGCTCCGGCGCCGAAAACCGCGTGCAGGAAATCTCCGAGATCACGCGGGGGCTGAAAACGCTGGCAAAGGAATTGAATGTGCCTGTACTAGCGCTCTCGCAGCTCAGCCGTCAGGTCGAGTCGCGAGAGAACAAGCGCCCGCAGCTCTCCGACCTGCGTGAATCTGGATCAATCGAGCAGGATGCCGACGTGGTGATGTTCGTCTACCGCGATGAATATTATCTCTCCAGCAACGAGCCGGCGCGCCGTCCCGAAGACTCCGATGAGAAATTTAACCAGCGTTATGCCGACTGGCAGAAGCAGCTGGAAGCCAGCCATAATATTGCCGAGTGCATCATCTCCAAGCAGCGTCACGGCCCGACGGGCACGGTCAAGCTCTGCTTTGAGGGTGAATTCACGCGCTTCAGCAACCTGGAAAGCCACCGTGCCGATTCCTGAGACGAGAGCCGTGGAACCGTTGTCCCTTCTTGAAATCAGCCTCGATAGCATCAGCCGTAATTACCTTGCCTTGCAGAAGAGACTGACGCGCGGCACGGATTGTGCTGCTGTCGTCAAGGCGGATGCTTACGGTCTAGGCGCTGCTGTCGTTTCCGTTGAACTGTATAAATCCAACTGCCGTCATTTTTATGCGGCGCATGCGGCAGAAGGTGTTGTCGTGCGCCGCGTGTTGGCGGGGCTTGAGGATGTGCAGCCTGCACAGGTCTATGCGCTGCATGGCATGGGCGGTATCCCGGCGGAGGAACTGCTGCGGAATAATATTGTTCCCGTATTGAATTCCTATGGAGATATCGAACAATGGTCAGCCCTCGCCCGCAAGGTGGATAAAAATCTTCCTGCCGTGCTGCACATTGACACGGGCATGAACCGGCTCGGATTGTCAGCCGATGAAGTTGTGCGCTTGAAAAACAATACCGATCTTCTTAAGGGTATTGATGTGCGCTACGTCATGAGTCACCTCGCCTGCAGCGATACAGAGGAACATCCGAAGAATCAGGAGCAGCTTGAGGCTTTCAAAAAGCTCACGGCGCAGCTCGGACTGCCGTGCCGTCTCAGTTTCGCTAATTCGGGGGGGATTTTTCTGGGCAGCGACTACCACTTCGATCAGGCACGCCCTGGCTGCGCACTTTACGGAATAAACCCACAAAGCAGCCATGTAAACCCTATGCAGGGCGTTGTGACACTGAAAGCCCGCATTCTGCAAATTAGAAACGCAACAGCCGGAGAAACAGTCGGCTATGGTGCCGGCTATAAATTGTCTGCGCCTATGAAACTCGCCACAATTTCAGCGGGATATGCAGACGGCATCTTGAGAAGTATCGCGGAAAACGGCATGGTTTATNNCAGACGGCGGATGATGTCGCGGCGCAGGCGGATACCATCGGCTACGAAGTACTGACCAGTCTCGGCAAAAGATACAAGAGGGTTTATACGTGACGGCAAACAACACGAGTTCTTCAGATCAGCAAAGCGTTTCACTCGTTGGCCACTGTCAGGGGATCCTGCAGGGGATTGGCACCACGACGCTGCACTTTTTTGCCGCTGTCGGCAGGTTGTCCGAGTTCACCGGCAGCAGCGTCGCGCATTGCTTCACGCGGCCGTTTTATCTGCGCCTGCTGCTGCGCCAGCTGGTGGATATCGGTTACTATTCACTGCCCGTCGTAGGCCTGACGACATTCTTTACCGGCATGGTTCTCGCGCTGCAAAGTCACAGCGGTTTCTCTCGCATTACCGGTGGCGAGTCGGCGATTGCGACCGTCGTTGTATTGTCGATCACGCGCGAACTTGCGCCGGTGCTGGCGGGGCTGATGGTCGCGGGCCGCGTCGGCGCGGCGATTGCCGCAGAGCTTGGCACGATGCGTGTGACGGAGCAGATTGATGCGCTCACCACGCTATCCACCAATCCCTATAAATATCTGATTGCCCCGCGCCTGATCGCCGGCACACTTATGCTGCCGCTGTTGGTCCTGGTCGGCGATGTCATCGGCGTTTTCGGCGGCTATGTCGTGAGTGTCTATTCTCTCGGGTCCGTGCCTGAACACTACCTGCACAACACATGGGAATATCTCGAGCGCGCGGATGTGACCTCGGGCCTGTGGAAGGCCGCAGTGTTCGGTTTTATCGTTACGCTGCTCGGCTGCTACAACGGATTCAACTCCGAGCGCGGCGCGCAGGGCGTGGGCGCAGCGACGACCAACGCGGTCGTGTCCGCCTCGATACTGATCCTGATTTTCGACTACTTCCTGACGCAAATATTCTTTACGGTAAAGTAACGCATGGCAACAACAGTAAAGCTCCAACTTAGCGGCGTTTATAAATCCTTCGGCAGCAACCATGTGCTGAACGGGGTGGATGTTGCAATCGAAAAAGGCAAGTCACTGGTGATTATCGGCGGCTCCGGTACAGGCAAGTCCGTGACGATCAAATCCGTCCTTGGCCTGATCAAGCCGGATAAAGGTTCTATCAAGGTTGATGGTGTCGAAACAACAACGATGGATTCAGATGGCCGTGATGCGCTGATGAAAAAATTCGGCATGCTGTTTCAGGGCGGCGCGCTGTTCGACAGTTTACTGGTCTGGGAAAACGTCGCCTTCGGCCTCATTCAAGGGCAGAATATGGACCGCAAAGCTGCCAAGGAAATCGCCATCGAAAAGCTGCGCTCTGTCGGGCTGTCCGAGCGCGTCGCCAATCTTTATCCGGCGGAACTGTCTGGTGGCATGCAAAAGCGTGTGGCGCTGGCCCGCGCCGTGGCGACCAAACCGGAGATTATTTTCTTCGACGAGCCGACCACCGGCCTCGACCCGATCATGGCGGATGTGATCAACGATCTTATCATTGCGGCAAGTAAGGAACTCGGCGCCACCACGCTCTCCATCACGCATGACATGGCGAGCGCACGCAAGATTGCCGACAACATCGCGATGATTTACCAAGGCAAGATCATCTGGCACGGTCCGGCCAATGATGTTGACCATTCCGGCAACGAATATGTTGACCAGTTCATTCGCGGGCGTGCCGACGGCCCGATTAAGATGGAAGTATGAGCGAGAACGAATCCGGCTTTTTCTCACGTATATTCATGGCGCTGTTTTCGCTGGCGCTGGTCGGGCTGCTGGGGGGCGCCGCTGCTGTGGGGGGCGCTTTATATTATTTTGGACAGGACCTGCCGGACTATCACACGCTCGCCAATTACCAGCCGCCAATCGTGACGCGCGCCTACGCCAGCGACGGACGCCTGCTGGCGGAATTTGCCACGGAGAAGCGCGTTTACGTGCCGATCTCGACCGTGCCGCCGCTGGTAATCCATGCGTTTATTTCCGCCGAGGACAAGAACTTTTACACCCATGCCGGCATCGACCCGATGGGCATCCTGCGCGCGGCGATCAATAATATCCTCCACCCGCACGAGAAGAAGAAGGGCGCCTCGACCATTACGCAGCAGGTGGCCAAGAATTTCCTCCTGAGCAATCAGGCGACGTATACGCGCAAGATCAAGGAAGCCATCCTGTCCTTCCGTATCGAGCAGACCTACACCAAGGATCAGATCCTTAACCTCTACCTCAATGAAATTTTCTTAGGCTCGACAGCTTACGGCGTCGCCGCTGCGTCGCTGGAATATTTCAACAAGCCGCTGGACGAGCTGACGCTTGAGGAAGCGGCCTATCTCGCNNGTCCGCCGCAAGCTGATGGAGCTTTACGGCGAAAAGGGTCTTTATGAGGGCGGGCTGATTGCTGAAACGACGATGGTGCCGGAATACCAGCGGCTGGCCGAAAAGGCACTGCGCAACGGGCTTATCGGCTATGACGACCGCTACGGTCTGCACAGCAAGCCTGTCGCGCATATCGATATTGGCGGTAACCAATGGGCGGCGGCATTGGGCAAGGTCGTGCGCCCCAGAGGCTCGGAAAGTTTCACCGTGGCTGTCATTCTTGACAGCGGCGACAAGAAGGCCGTTATCGGCTTCACGGATGGCTCGACGGGCGTGATCCCTTACGACAAGATGAAGTGGGCCCGCAGCAACGGCGTGACTCCGGCGCGGGTCAGCGATCTCCTGCATCCCGGCGATGTCTGGCTGACGGAACCAGCGAACGAGAAAGACGCTGCCAAAGGAAAAGAAAATGCGTACTGGCTCCGCCAGATTCCGAACGTGGAGGGAGGCATGATCGTGATGGACCCTCACACTGGACGTATTTTCGCCGTGGCGGGTGGTTTCAGTTACGACATGAGCCAGTTCGACCGCGCAACGCAGGCGCAGCGCCAGCCCGGCTCGTCCTTCAAGCCGTTTGTCTACCTGACAGGGCTTGAGAACGGCTTTACGCCGGCCACGCTGATCGCCGACGAACCGTTCGTGATTGACCAAGGTCCCGGCCAGGCGAGATGGAACCCGCAGAACTATCACGGCGATTACCTCGGTCCCGTGCCGATGCGCGTGGGTATCGAGAAGTCCCGCAACTTGATGACCATCCGCCTTGCCAGTTATGTCGGCATGGACAAGGTTGTGGCGACGGCGAAGCGTTTTGGCGTGGTGGATGACATGCCGCCGCTGCTCTCCATGTCGATCGGCGCTGGAGAAACGACGCTGCTGAAGATGGTGACCGGCTACAGCAGTTTCGTGAATGGCGGCAAGAAGGTGACACCGACGATGATCGATCGCGTGCAGGACCGCAACGGGAAGACAATTTACGTCCATGATCAGCGCCCCTGTCAGGACTGCGGATCGCTGATTGCCTGGAGCAGCCAGCCGACGCCGGAAATTGCCGACACGCGCCCGCAGATCGCCGATCCGCGCAATATGTACCAAATCGTCTCCATGCTTGAAGGCGTCGTCCAGCGCGGCACGGGCGTGCTGCTGAAGGATATCGGCCGTCCTGTCGCCGGAAAAACCGGTACGACCAACGATTCAAAGGACACATGGTTTATAGGGTTCACGCCGGATATTCTGGTCGGCGTCTATATCGGCTTTGATGACCCAAAACCGATGGGCGAGAAGGAAACCGGTTCGCGCGTCGCTGTGCCTGTGGTGAAAGAATTCATGCAGGCGGCGTTGAAGGATGTGCCGCCTGTGCCGTTCCGTGTGCCGGATGGCATCCGCCTTGTGCAGATCAACGAAGATAACGGCACCCGCGCCAAGCCCGGCGACGAGAAGACAATTCTCGAGGCCTTTGTTGAAGGCAGCGAACCGGGCAGCGAACCCACCATGTTCACCGGCCATTCCGTTGCGCCCGTTTCCGACCTGACCCATGCCGGCGAAGGCGTGGATGCCGGACTTGGTGGATTATATTAGGACGGGCTTTTATGTCACTAGAACGCTGGACGGCGGTTGACGATTATATCAGCGGTATTCTTGTCAAACAGGACGATGCGCTGCAACACGCGCTGGACGAAAGCGCTAAAGCAGGGATGCCTGCGTTCAATGTCACGCCCGCGCAAGGAAAGCTGCTGCATCTTCTAGCACAAATTCATGGAGCAAAACGCATTCTAGAAATCGGCACGCTGGGCGGCTACAGCACCATCTGGATGGCGCGCGCGTTGCCAGCAGACGGGAAACTGGTCACGCTCGAGCATAACTGGAAATACGTCGATCTTGCCCGCGCCAATCTTGCCTATGCAGGCCTGTCAGAAAGCGTTGAGGTCATTCACGGCAAGGCGCTCGAAACTCTGCCGTCTGTTCAAGGGCCTTTTGATCTGATCTTTATCGATGCCGACAAGCCTGCCAATCCGGATTATTTCCGTTGGGCGCTGAAGCTCTCTCGTCCGGGCGGTGTGATCATTGTTGATAACGTTATCCGCAACGGCGAGATCGTCGATGCGGAGAGCGAAGATTCAAGTGTGCAGGGCACGCGCCGCATGAACGAGCTGATCTCGGCCGAGCCGCGCGTCAGCGCCACTGCCATCCAGACCGTCGGCGCCAAAGGCTATGACGGGTTTACGCTGCTGCGGGTTATCAGCTAGCGGACTTCGGCTTTCGCCGGAATGACAGTTATTACTATTCACTCGCCGCTTCGGCCAGCGCGCGCATTACATCTTTTTTGCTTGGCAGCTCGCTCAGGATAATACCCTGTGGCGCGCCGGGGCCGTAGATGATGTTGAAAGGAATGCCATAGCGGCCATATTCCTTGAGGTAAGCGGAGATTTTTTCGTCATGGTGCGTCCAGTCGGCCTGCAGCAGCAGCACGTTCGGCACAAAAAGCGCATCCTCGACATCCTGCTGGTCGAACACAAGGCGTTTGTTGGCCTTGCATGTCAAACACCAGTCGGCGGTGACGTCGACAACAACGGTTTTTCCCTCTTCAACTGCGGGTTTGATCAGCGCCTCGTCGAATTTTGTCCAGCCGTCATCCAGCGTCGGCTGCGTCGAGACAGTGACCAGCACGTTGATCAGCCAGACGGCGGTGAGCGCCAGCGCGCCGGCAAGGATTTTCTTGAGCGTAACCATCCATTTTCCGGGCTTCGGCATATACTTGAAAACGCGTGGCGTGACAGCCAGCAGCATATAGGGCGCGGCGAGGCCAAGGCCGATAAAGGTGAAGATCGCTATGATATCCGAAGCGTCACGCGAGAGCGCAAAGCCGATGGCCGTGCCGAGGAATGGCGCGGTGCAGGGCGTGGCCAGCAGCGTGGCAAACGCGCCGGTGAGGAAGTGGCCGGTAACGGTCGGCTCGTGTTCGTGGCGGATGGCAAGGTTTTTGGCGATGAAGCGCGGCAGCGGGATCTCGAATAACCCCGCCATGTTGGCGGCAAAAGCCGAGACGATGACGATCATGAAAACGAGGAAGCCGGGATGCTGGAACTGGATGCCCCAGCCGATCGTTTCGCCCGCGTTCTTGAGTGCGATCAGCGCCGCCGCCATCAACCAAAAGGAAAAAATGATACCCGCCGCTGACGCCATAAAGTTCTTGAAGATCTTCACACGCTGTAGGCGGTGGTCTTTGCCGCCGTGGCTCAGGACCGACAGAATTTTGATCGACAACACAGGTAAAACGCACGGCATCAGGTTCAGAATCAGACCGCCGATAAAGGCGGACAACAGAATGGCAAGATCAAAGTGGTCCGGGGTTGCTGCTACTGTTTTTTTTTCAGCCGGGGGTACTTCCAGCGCGGCCCCGCCGCTGCCGAGGGCTGCGTGTCTTTCAAAAGCCCGGGCGCCATCGACAAATGTCAACGCCAGCGGACTGGTGCCGAGGGCTTTTTTCAGACTGTCTATCGGGTCATCGGAGCGCACGGGTGCCTGTATCTGCAATTCCTGCGTAGTGGGATTGTAAGTGAAGAGGGCCTTACCGACGGGCATGAAATTCTGTGATTCGACGAACATATCGGCGTCTGCACCCGGCACGGCTGACGATTTGGCGGCAACGTGGAGGCTGACTTTTTTGTCGTCGCCTGTGTCGAGCCATACGTTTTGTACGGAGAAGTAGTTGTTGTCGTCTGCCGCAGGAATTGTTTTCAGCGCCGCGGCGAGTTCAGGCTGGTCGTCCGACACTTGCGCTTCGCCCGCCGGGATATTCAGCGTCATCAGCTGTATTTCTGGTACACACAGGTCTTTGCACACAAGCAGGTCAAGCTTCAGTTTAAGGTTTATTGGTTTGCCGGCTTCGTCCGGCGTGATCTCGATCGGGAAAACGACCATATTTTCGTAGCCGAAGTTGTCAATGTCAAAGGCGACAAAGCGCTGTGGCGCGGGCCAGAGAATTTTGGCGGACTTGAAATTTTCAGAGCCTGTCCAGTTGAACACCGGCGCTACACCCGCTTCCCCCGGCGTGCGCCAGTAGGTTTTCCAGCCCGGCTGAAGTTTGACTTCGACGCCGGCCTGTATCGTCTTGAGCCCGTCAATGCCTTTGACTGCAGCGATGAGCCGCGCTTGTGAATTATGCGGCGCTTCCGCCAGTGCGGGGGAGACCAGTAAACAAAAACCGGAAATCAGCAGAGTAAAAAATCGAATAAGCATGTGCACCACCTGTTGTAACTAATATAGCGCGGCCTGCCGCTAAATTTCACAGGGAATTGGGACAATTCATATTTACCATAACTATTAAATAGGTTCTTTCCCAGCAGTGCGCATTTTTTGCGAAAAAGATGCAGTGTGTTTATATTTTTGCAAATGTCATAATATGGCGCAGGATTTAAATTAACAGCTGTAGATCAATAATTTAGTTATATACCGCTTTAACAGAAGCGGGCATGAGTAAGAGCCCGTTTCTTACATCTAAATTTAACAAAGTTCATGTAGAATGTATCGTGGGGTAAAGCTCTTCAAACAAACGTGAATCGGGGATATCGTTTGAGTCGATTTAACCATCATGGCGAACAGAAAATAGAGACAGACCAGCCGCAGCCGCAGTCGTGGCTGAGTCGCGCGTATGCGCCCACGCATCATATTTGGAAGAGCAGCATCAGCTGGCGCATCACCATGGCAGTGTTCCTGACCCTTCTGCTGGTCGAAACAATGGTGCTGATTTTTACCGTGCCTTCCTACGAGAAGGAGCAGCTGGCGGGCCTTCAGGAGATTTCCCGCTCGGCGCTGGCCTTTTCTCTTGCAGATATCAAAGGACAGGATAGCGATCCGCTGACGGAAAAGGGCTTCGCCAAACTGAAGAACAACTCGCAGATTGAAGGCGTTGTCATCTACACCGTCGGCAATGAGCCAAAATGGCGCTATGGCGACCAGGAGTTGTTCCTGAGCCTCGCATCCGGCAAGGAAATACCCGCTAACTATCGCTGGCACAATAACGAGCACTACGAAGTGGCCTACCTGTCGGCGGATCTGGGCCACCCTTATAACATTGTCGCCAAGATAAATGCCAAGGCCGTTGAGTCGCGCGTGGTCGGCTATATCCGCCAGAATCTGTGGATACTGCTTTTTATGTCGGGGTTTGTCACCAGCGTGCTGATGCTGGTGCTGAGCATGTGGCTGCTGGAGCCCATGATTTTACTGCGCAACAACCTTCTCAGCGCGGCGCGCAACCCCGAGAAGCCCAACATCCAGAATCTGAAGAAAGAGCTGCACGACGAGATCGGCATGGCCATCCGCATCGCCAACGACCTGATCCGCCAGAACGCCTCGAGCCTGAAAAGGCTGCGTGTACAGGCCGAAGATAAAATCCACAAGCTCGCCTATTTCGACAGCCTCACAGGGCTGCCCAACCGGGTTTACTTCCTTGAACAGCTGGAAGAGCTCATCAAGAACAAGGCGCTGGCGGCGGGAGAGTCTCTTGCGGTGCTGTCGGTTGATATCGACCATTTCAAGGACATCAACGACACTATGGGCCATGAAATCGGCGACAAGCTGCTGGAAGCCATTGGCAAGCGCCTGGTCAAATCCCTGCCTGACAATGCCGTCATTGCCCGCGCCAGCGCAGACGAGTTTATGGTGATGTCGCTCCTTAAGCCTGACCATCCCGGCAGCGCCGTACTGGCGGAGAATATTTTTGGCGCCATGGCGGAGCCGGTGAGTATCCTGCAGGAAAGTTTCCAGGTCAGGGTCTCCATCGGCGTATCGAATTATCCCACCGACGGGCTTGAAGCGCGCCAGATCCTGAAGAACGCCGATATCGCCCTGAACCGTGCCAAGGAAGAAGGGCGTGATACCGTCCGCTATTACTCGCAGGCCTTTGATGATGCCGTTCATCACCGCTTCCAGATCCTGCGCGATCTGCGAAACGCTATGAACCAGAAAGAGCTGCATCTGCACTATCATCCGCAGTTTGACCTGAAGACTGGCGCTATCGTCGGTGCCGAGGCGCTGCTGCGCTGGTGGCATCCGGATAACAGCAAGGAAGGCGGCAAGTTCATTCCGCCGATCGAATTTATCCCCGTGGCCGAACAGGCAGGCCTCATCGTGCCTATCGGCGAGTACGTGCTGCGCACGGCGTGTGAAACTAATAAAGCCTGGCAGAAAAAGGGCCTGCCGCCGTTCCGTATGGCTGTGAACATTTCCGGTGTGCAGTTCCACCGCGGCGATATTGTCGGGCTGGTCGACACTGTGCTGAAGGAGACCGGACTGGATCCGCACTGGCTCGAGTTGGAAGTCACGGAAAGTGTGTTCATGGAAAACATGCAGGCCGCCATCGACATTCTTCATCGTCTGCACCAGCTGGGCGTCGAGCTGGCGATTGACGATTTCGGCACAGGCTATTCAAGCTTAAGCTATCTCCGCCAGTTCCCGATCGACCGGCTCAAGGTCGACCAGTCGTTTATCCGCAACGCGCTGATCAACGTGGACGACAAGATGATCACCCGTACCATCATCACGCTCGGTCACAGCTTGGACCTCAAGGTCATCGCCGAAGGTGTCGAGACCGTCGAGCATGAGACCTTCCTGAAAGAGCTGAATTGTGACGAGGTACAGGGCTTCAAATACACACGACCGATCCCTGCCGATAAGTTCTGGGACTTTGCCGTCGAATACAATCGTGTCCTTGCAAAAAACAACAGCAAGCTGGCGTCGATATAATAATTTTTTCAATTAATATCAAATAGTTAATAAAAAAATCCCCTTGGATTAAACAATTTATTATAGACATAATATATTATTCATAATAAATTAACTATATTCAAATTAACCGGGGAGAATCACATGACACACGCTACATACCAAGACGGATACACAACTTACGGCGAAGAGCTGGGCACAGGCGAGAAAATCAAAGGCTGGCTTTCGCAGAATTTTAGAAAAGTGGCTGCGATCGGCGGCGTGACGCTGGCGCTGGCCGGCGCTGGTACAGGTATCGGGCTGCTCATTGCAAACCAGCCGCCTACCTATACAATCGGACCGGGCGCGACGTCACAGGCACTACATGGCCATGAGGTTGCAGGCACACTGGCGCGCAGCGGCGATAGCACCGAGCGTTTCACAATCGACGGCAGCGCACTCAAGGCCGGAACGCGCTATGCCTTCAATAATGTCAGCGTTACTGTTGATGGCAATGTGCCAGACAACACCACCATCACCGGCAACGACGGCCAGCTGATTGTCACTGGCAATGTCGGCAACGGCTCGACCTTCACCGCCAACGTGCCGGAATATCAGCAGTACGTACCGGACACTTGTACAGGCTTCATGTATGTCAATAAAATGATGATCCCCTACACCTACGACTGTTCCTACTACGTCGACACCGGCGCCAAGCCCCCTTTCAATAAGGATCCGGCGATCGTGATCGAAGGCAAGACAGGCAAGAATGTCACAACGAATGGCAGCAAGGGCACCTTTGTAGCAAACCGTCCATAAGGAGAAAAACATGACATCACATTCATACACGACAACGGGTTACGGGCTGGACGAAGAACAGCAGCAAAAAGGCTGGTTGTCACGCAATTTCAGAAAAGTGGCTGCGATCGGCGGTGTGACACTGGCGCTGGCTGGCGCGGGCGTTGGTGTCGGCCTTTTTGTGACGAATTTGCCGCCAACCTACACGCTCGGACCGGGCGCAACATCACAGGCACTGCATGGCCATGAGGCTGCAGGCACGCTGGCGCGCAGCGGTGACAGTACCGAGCGTTTCACAATCGACGGCAGCGCCCTCAAGGCCGGAACGCGTTATGCCTTCAATAATGTCAGCGTCACCATTGATGGCAATGTGCCCGACAATACCACTATCACCGGCAACAACGGCCAGCTGATTGTTACCGGTAATGCCGGCAACGGTTCGACCTTCACCGCCAACGTGCCGGAGTACCAGCGGTTTGTGCCGGACACGTGCACAGGTATCCGCCAGCAGTATGTCGGTGAGACAGCTAACAATACGCCGGAATATATATCGGTTCCCTATACCTATGACTGTTCCTATTACGTAGACACAGGAGCGAAGCCGCCTTTCAATAAGGATCCGGCGATCGTCATTGAAGGCAAGGCGGGCAAAAACGTCACGACGAATGGCAGCTTGGGTATCAAAGTCGCACATCGCCCTTAAAGGGAAAACCATGGCCTATACTGCATATCAGGACGAATACACAGCTTACGGCGAAGGGCAGAATGCCAGAGGCCAGCTTTCAAAAAACTTCGGAAAGGCCGTCGCCACCGGTCTGGCTCTTTTGGCGGTAAGCGTCGCTGGAATTTTTGGCGCTGCACATTATCTTAAAGAAGACACGGCGACCGGCCCCTTTATCGGCCCGGCGAGTTCCGTGCCCGCCCTGCGCGGACACGAAGCGGTGGCTGTCTTGCCGCACAGCCAGCAACCGGTCCTACAGGTGACGCTCAATGCCAATAAGCTCAAGCAAGGCCTGAGCTACCAGTTTTTTAATGTCTGTCTCAAGATCGTGGGCACTGTGCCGCCGGATGTCTCGATCTGGGGAACGGGCGGCCAGCTGCTGATCACCGGCAATGCCAGCAACAATGACAAGTTCAATGTGGCTGTTCCCGAATACCAGAAATGGATGGGGCACGCCAAGATGGATGTAAGCCCCATGCCACCGTACAACGTGGATCCTCTCGTCGTGGTCGAGGGCAAGACGGGCCAGAACGTCAAAATTACACACCCGACAGGCACAATATTTTCATCACAGCCATAGGAAAAATAAAAATGTCATTCAAATCAACACTCGCCGCAACCTTCCGCCGCATGTTCACGACAACAGTCAGCGTTGGATCGGAGCAGTCCGATGCAAAGCTGAAGGGGACGACCGCGCAGGACAAGCTGGATGACGGCACGCCGACAACGCGCGTGACCATTGAAGCCGCCGAGCTTAAATCCGGCAAGAAATACAAATTCGAGAACGTCAGCCTTACAATCAACGGTGATATACCGGACCGCACATCCATCAAGGGTTTTAATGGTCAGCTGACAATCACAGGTGATGTAGGTGAAAAAGCAAAATTGACAGCGATTGAGCCTGAATATACCCAACACCACAGCGAGAAACGCACGGGTATTATTATGGCTGGTAAAGCACCCGTACCTTATACTTATACCGCCCATTGGGATACCGACACCGGCGCAAAGCCACCCTTCGATAAGGTGGCCGGCATCGTCGTCAAGGGAAAATTGGGCAAAAAGGTAAAGCTCTCGGCTAGCCTCGGCGTTCCCGTGAAGGCGGGCCCTTAAGCCGCTTCCTTGTAATCCAGACCAACATCGAAATTAGGCGCGCTGTGCGTAAGCGCACCGGATGATATCATATCCACGCCGGTCGCGGCGATTTTCGGGATGCGCTCTAGCGTTACCCCGCCGGAAGCTTCGATGATGGCGCGATTATTGACGAGTTTTACCGCAGTTGCCATGTCCTCAAGGCTCATGTTATCGAGCATGACAACATCGGTGCCTTCCGCGAGAACTTCTTTCAGCTGATCGAGTGTATCGACCTCGATCTCGACTTTCACCGTATGCCCTGCGCTTTCCTTGGCGCGGCGGAGCGCAACGGTCACGCCGCCAGCCATGGCGATGTGGTTGTCCTTGATCAGGATCGCGTCATCGAGGCCGGAGCGGTGGTTCATCCCGCCGCCCGTCCGCACGGCATATTTTTCAAGCGCACGCAGCCCCGGCGTTGTCTTGCGCGTGTCGCATATTCTGGCCTTGTGATTGCCGACAGCGCGCACCATTTTCTGCGTCAGCGTCGCAATGCCCGAGAGATGCCCGACAAAATTCAGCGCCACACGCTCTGCTGTCAGGATTGACCGCGCCGCGCCTTCCACTTCCATCACTTCGTCGCCCGGTTTCACGTCCGCGCCTTCCGGCTTCAGGCGTTTGATGGTAAGCGAAGGGTCGACCAGCCTGAAAGTTGTTTCGGCCAGATCAAGCCCTGCGATAACGCCTTCCTGACGCGACATCATGACAACGCGCGCCCGTGTGTCGGGTGGGATGACACTGGCGCTGGTAATGTCGCCGCCGCGGCCAAGGTCTTCCGCCAGTGCCATGCGCACCAGCGGCTCGATGAGCACGGGGGAGAGGGGTGTCAGGTCTTTCATGCGGCGCCTTCCTTCTGACGTGCACGCGTTAGGAGTCTATCTGTAAGCGCGTCAATTTCTTTCAGCGTCACGAAACTTCTCTTTTCCCATGCGCGCAGGGCTTTCGGGTAGTCGCTGCGGCAATGCCCGCCGCGACTTTCTGTGCGCTGCAGGGCGGATACGGTGATCATCCGCGCCACCAGAGCCATATCGGCAAGGCGCGTGTCATCCTTTTCCGCGCCATGGGCGATGCCGATGATGTCGTGCAAGGCGTCTTTCATCGTTTTCTCGTCGCGGATAACGCCGACCATATCCATCATGATATGGCGCAGCGCGTCTTTTCCCGCCTCGCGATCGCGTTTCTGCGGCAGTGTTAGCAATGCTTCCGTATTGATGTGGATCGCATCGGCAAATAAGATTTTCGAGCGTGCGATATCCGCCGCGACGCGCCCGCCCATCACAACGGCTTCCATCAATGAGTTACTGGCAAGGCGGTTGGCGCCGTGCAGCCCTGTTGCGCCTGCTTCGCCGCAGGCCCAGAGCCCGCGCAAACTGGAACGGCCATGCAGGTCGGTCGCGATGCCACCCATGTGATAATGCGCCGCCGGTGTGACCGGCACAAGGTTATGCTGCGGATTCAAGTTGGCACGGGCGCAGGCCTCACGCAGCGCTGGGAAATGCGTCACGTCGATGTGACGGCAATCGAGATAGACTTTTTGCCCGCGTTGCATCTGCTCGAAAATGCCGCGGCTGACGATATCGCGCGGCGCAAGCTCTGCCATCGGGTGATATTTCAGCATAAACCTTTCACCACGGCTGTTGAGGAGATATGCGCCTTCACCGCGCAGCGCCTCACTGGCCAAAGGTGCCGGATCTTCGCCGATATCAAGCGCGGTCGGGTGAAATTGCACGAATTCGAGGTCGGATAATACCGCGCCCGTACGCGCTGCCATGGCAATGCCGCGCCCGCCAGCGCCGAGCGGGTTGGTTGTCGCAGCGTAAAGTCCGCCGATGCCGCCCGTGGCGAGCACGACAGCCGGTGCGGCAAACACGACAGGGGTGTTGGTCTTGAGATTGCGGCCAAGAACGCCTTGTACAGGCCCTGTGCTGGGGCCATCGCGGCGGATAATGCGTTCGGCGGCGACTTCTTCGACGAAGACGATCGATGGCGTGTTTTTAACCACTTCCACCAGTGCGCGCATCAATTCGCGGCCAAAACCGTCTCCGACAGCGGCCTTGAGCACGCGGCGGCGCTCATGGCAGGCCTCGCGGCTTAATTTAAAACTGCCGTCTGTGTCGTGTTCGAAGCGGACGCCCAGTTTTTCAAGCGTTTTAATCGTTGCGGGGGCTTCGGCAGTGAGGATACGCACCACTTCCGCATCAGCTGTGCCAGCCGCTGCCTTGAGTGTATCGGCGGCGTGGCTGGCGGTTGTGTCGTCTTTATCGACCGCAGCGGCAATGCCGCCCTGCGCCCAACAGCTCGCACAGATGCCGCCCAGCGGTTTTTCACTGAGGACGATGACTCTCTTCGGTGCCAGTGACAGCGCGGTGAACAATCCGGCTGCACCTGCGCCGACAATAACAACATCTGCGGTATCAATGATTTTTGCTGTCATATTTTTACCTCCAGCATTCTTTCCACGGCCTGTCTTGCGCGTGCGGCAATGGCAGGATCAACCGTCACCTCATGCGTCATGGTTTCAAGACAGGTGAGGATATTGTTAAGAGAAATGCGCTTCATGTGCGGGCAGAGGTTGCACGGGCGCACAAACTCGACATTCGGATTATTGACGGAAACGTTGTCGGACATTGAGCATTCCGTCACCATCACAACTTTTTGCGGCTGCTTTTGCGTCACATAATCGCTCATGGCTTTAGTCGAGCCTGCAAAATCCGCCTCGGCCACAACTTCCGGCGGGCACTCCGGATGCGCGAGGATAACGGCCCCGGGATAGGCCTTGCGAAATCTCCTGATTTCTTCTGCGGTAAAGCGCTCGTGCACTTCGCAGGAACCCTGCCAGGTGAGGATTTTCTTTTTTGTCAGTTTTGCGGTGTTGCGGGCGAGGTACTGGTCCGGAATCATTAATACTGTATCTCCCGGCAGGCTCTCGACAATCGCCAAGGCATTGGAGGAGGTGCAGCAGACATCCGATTCCGCCTTCACCTCGGCTGAGGTGTTGACGTAGGTGACGATCGGCACGTTCGGATACTTTTCGCGCAGCAGCCGCACATCCGCGCCAGTGATGGAAGCGGCGAGCGAGCAGCCCGCGCGCAGGTCGGGGATCAGCACGGTTTTTTCCGGTGAGAGAATTTTTGACGTTTCGGCCATAAAATGGACGCCGGCCTGCACGATGATTTTCGCATCGGTCTTTGCCGCCTGCTGCGCGAGCTGCAGAGAATCTCCGGCAAAATCGGCAACACAGTGATAAATTTCCGGCGTCATGTAGTTGTGCGC
>PLXM01000083.1 GCA_003153235.1 Rhodospirillales bacterium | reverse complement strand
CGCAGGCCCTGTTTGCAACGGCCATCGGCCTTGTCGCCGCCATTCCGGCGGTGGTGGCTTACAACAAATTTTCCTCCGATCTGGGCCGCTATGGCGACCGACTGGAAGCCTTTTCGGCGGAATTCGGTTCCATCCTGAGCCGTCACCTCGAACAACAGGGCAAGCGCTGATGGGTGTCAAACTCGAAAGAGGAAGGCGCGGGAGCCGGCGGGCGCATAAGGTGATGTCTGATATTAACGTCACGCCGCTTGTCGACGTGATGCTCGTGCTGCTGATTGTGTTCATGGTGACAGCGCCGCTGCTGACGGCGGGCGTGCAGATCGATCTGCCTAAAGCGCAGGCGCATTCAATACACCAGCAGGACAATGCTCCGCTGGAGATATCCATTCAGTCGAATGGCAATCTCCTGATGGGGCAGACGCCGGTGACTGTGGATCA
Source organism: Rhodospirillales bacterium (assembly GCA_003153235.1). GTDB lineage: Bacteria > Pseudomonadota > Alphaproteobacteria > Micavibrionales > UBA2020 > PALSA-926. The sequence goes on along the minus strand of PLXM01000083.1, from coordinate 33,844 downwards.
TCTTAAAGATGTGCTGTCGGCCATTGCCAAGGATACGCCGGACCGCCGTGTTTATATCCGTGCGGACAATCATCTCTCTTATGGGCAGGTCATGGCAGTGATGGGGATCGCCAGTACCTCGGGCCTCACCAAGATTGCACTCATTACTGATCCGTCCACAGCGCAAGGGCAGTAGAGAAAGAAATGTACATGCGGTGGAACTCATTTTTTACATCCATCGGTTTCCATGCCGCTATTATTCTGATCGCCATTATCGGGCTGCCATTCCTGTCGCATCACGATCTTGTCATTCCGCAGCCGATTACGGTGGATCTTGTTGAAATATCGAAAGTAAGCCAGACAACACAGGTAACGCCTAAGCCTCAGCCGCCTCCGCCCAAGCCGGAGCCGCCGAAGCCGGCTCCGGCTGCAGTGAACAGCGCACCGCAGCCGGTAGCGCCAGTGAAGGAACCGCCGAAGCCGGAGGAGGTAAAAGAACCACCCAAACCGAATAACGCCGAAGAGATTGATGAGAACGCTCTGCCACAAAAAAGCAAGAAAGAGATCAAGAAGCCAGAGGTTAAAAAAGTGCCGCAGAGGGATTTTTCCTCGGTGCTGAAGAACCTTGACGTGAGCAAGCAACCGCCGCCTCCGCCGCCACCGGGCCAGAATACGCCGATCGGCGAAAAGATGACCATGAGCGAGGAGGATGCTCTCCGGGGACAGCTGGAAAAATGCTGGAACGTTCCCTACGGGGCCAAGGATGCCGATAATATGATCGTGGATGTTGTTATGGTTATAAATCCAGATAGAAGCCTGCGCGAGGCGCATATCGCAGCAGCGGACATGGCGCGATACAATTCTGACAGCTTTTTTACGGCGATGGCGGATAGTGCCCTTCGGGCAGTACGGAGCCCTTTGTGCTCGCCTTTTGACTTGCCTCCTGATAAATATAATACTTGGAATACGGTTACCGTTACGTTCAACCCGAAGGATATGTTCTGATGAGAGTCCAAAGCATTTTATTCGCGTTTTTTGCTGTCGTGTTTTTTATGGGGACGGGCGCAGCGCCCGCCCGCGCCGATCTGAAGATTGACGTCACGCGCGGTCAGGTCAACCCGATGCCGATCGCGATACCGGATTTTTCCGGCGGCGCGGATGTCGATGCATCATTGGGACATGATCTTGTCGATGTTATTTCCGCCGATTTAGACCGTTCCGGTCTTTTCCACACGCTGGATTCCAAGTCTTTTATCCAGAACGCGCACGATGCGGGTGCGAACCCCAATTTCAGCGAATGGCGAGCCATCAATGCGCAGGCTCTGGTGACGGGCGTTTTGAGCAAGACGGGCAATGGCCGCACGCGCGTTGAATTCAGGCTCTGGGATGTATCATCGGAACAGCAGCTTGTCGGCATGGCTTACATGACGACGCCGTCAAACTGGCGGCGTATCGCCCATATCATTGCGGACACAATCTACAAGCGCATCACCGGCGAGCAGGGCTATTTCGACAGCCGTCTTGTCTATATTTCCGAGACGGGGCCTTTCGACCATCGTATCAAGCGCCTGGCCATTATGGATCAGGATGGCGCAAACCACCATTTCCTGACGGACGGCGACACGCTTGTTCTGACACCGCGCTTCTCGCCGACGGCGCAGCAGATTACCTATATGGCTTATTATAACAACAGACCGCGTGTCTATCTCTATGACATCGACTCAGGTCGTCAGGAAGTTCTGGGCGATTTCCCGGGCATGACGTTCGCTCCGCGGTTCTCGCCGGATGGCAACAAGGTTGTCATGAGCTTGTCCAAGAACGGCAACAGCGACATCTACACGATGGACCTGCGCAATCACGGTGTGGCCCAATTGACGCATGACAACTCGATTAATACGGCGCCATCCTATTCACCCGATGGAAAGTACATCACGTTTGAATCGGACCGCAGCGGATCGCAGGAGGTTTACGTCATGAACTCCGACGGCTCGGGTGCGCACCGCATCACTTTCGGCGACGGAAAATATGCCGGCCCTGTCTGGTCGCCGCGCGGAGACCTGATCGCCTTCACCCGCATTTATCAGGGCCAGTTCTATATCGGCGTCATCCATCCGGATGGCCATGGCGAACGCCTGATCACACAGGCCTACCATGTTGAGGGGCCGACATGGGCGCCAAACGGTCGTGTTCTCTCCTACTTCAAGGAGTTGCCGTCAGGCTGGGGCAAAACGGAGCGCACCGCACAGCTCTACACGATCGACCTGACAGGTTTCAACGAGACAAAAGTCCCGACGCCTCTCGATGCTTCGGACCCTGCCTGGTCGCCGCTGAATCCTTGAGCGGGAAATAAATAATTGTCAAAATCCCCCCTTTTATCCTTGCTCTGGTTCCTCTTAATGGGAACCACGGCATGGGCGTACAGTGATTTAGACTGGAAGCTTGGCGGCAAATGGGGGGACTTGGCGCAGTATATTGGCCGTTATGAGTATGATCAGGTTTTAAATGACAAGAGAGTTTCTGCCCAGCTTGATACGATGCTTGGCAAAGAGGAAATAGAAAAGCTGAAAGCACGACTTGACGTCAGGGGCAGCATAGGCTTTGACGAAGACTGTTTGATTTTATCAGGGAATGCACCTCATCAGGGCGGACAAGAAGCAGCCTTTGTAAATGTGTGCATTTATAAAGGCGAGGTGCATGTTGCTATTCTTTCAGGTGGCATCATCAAGGTTTATTCCCCTGAAGCGCCGCACTACGAATACTTGCCGCGCGCTATGAAGACCTGGATATATACAGTGAAGGATCTGAAATCCTTTTTGCAGCCATCATTCGTCGAGATGAAAAATTAAGCTATTCAGGTGTTCCTGCATATTTCGAGAACTCTCTGATTACCCGCTCATAAACCTCTCGCTTGAAAGGCACGACGTATTGCATCAGGTCTCGGAGGGGGACCCATTTCCAGCGGCTGAATTCCGGCTCGCTGTGGGTATTCATGTTGATTTCGTTATCCTTGCCGAGGAAACGCAGGGCAATCCATTTCTGCCGTTGGCCGATATACTGGCCCTTCCAGAGTTTCTTTTTCAAGGCGGGGGGAAAATCGTAAGAAATCCATTCTTGCATCATGCCGATGATCTTGGCGTTGCGTGTGCCGATCTCTTCTTCCATTTCGCGGAAAACAGCAGTTTCCGGTGCTTCCCCGGCGTCGATCCCGCCTTGCGGCATCTGCCAGCCGCCGGGATTATCAAGCCGCTCAGCGATCAGTACATGACCGTCACTATTAAACAGGACGATCCCTACGCCATGGCGATAAGCAGCAGTATCAGGGTTGTTTGAGCTGTGACTCAGGGGGTGGTTGTGTGTCTTCTTCATAATGGGGTTTATTTTTCCATACCGTTCTCAGGGGTGCAAGGATAATCCCGCGCCCGCCGAGGGCGGCTGCCCATGACTTTATAATGTTGAGCGTCAGCGGATAGGGCTGGGCAATGCCTATGGCATAGCCGTGCTTGCGGGCAGCTTGTTCCAGAGCATCCAGCTGGGCACGGATATCCTTATCCGTGGCGCTGGCATCAATTTGCAGGTTTGCTTCCATGAAAGGAAGGCCGATCTTTGAAGCAATGCCGGGCGCGGCAGATTTATCTATGCCCGGTGTTTCAACAAAAATGGAATCGTTCTTCCGCAGGGTTGTAAAGGCAGAAGACAGTCTTTTCTGATCGGTCAGGAAACGGGTTCCCATCATGTTGATGACGCCGGCAGAACCCGCGCCCTGTGTGAGCAGCCAGTTAAGGTTATCGTTATTGTCCTGATCACTAAAGTGGGATGAAAGCGCCTTCGGGCCCGGATCATCCTGCGGGTAACTGGCTGTTTCCATCGGCAAGAGCATCAGCGTTTCATGATGAGCAGAGATTGCCTTACTGACCCACGTATGAACATTATCCGCATAAGGAGAGAAAGCCAGTGTCACCTGTGGCGGCAGGTCATCCACGGCCCTTTCGGTTGCCAGAGATGACAGTCCCAGATCGGAGACAATGATCGAAATGTAGGTTTTACCGTCATCGACCACAGGTTGGCTGGGTTCCGGAGCTAAACCCGGGGACTGGGCGGTTGTGTCTTTTGATACATCCGTGATTTGCGGCGTCAGGTAAACATTCTTGACCGAGATTGTTGCCGAAGGAATGCTGTCCTGCCATCTTTTGAGCGTGTCATGGGCATGCATTGAAACCCACGCAGCAGTTGCGAGCGTCAGTATCCCGTATCCCGCCAGTCCCTGATAGCAGCGCTTTTTATGCGCTGCCGGAAAAGATGACCATATTTCAGCCCATCCTTTCAAATCAGGATCCCCTTAATGGTTCAAGCTTGGCTTGGGTGTTTCTTCTTTTGCGGGAGCTGGCTTGGTTTCAGCTGCTGCGGGGGATGAATCGCCTTTGTAGATGGCGATCCCCTGCAGCACGTCAACGGCGCGCAGCAACTGGTAATCATCCTGCAGCTTGCTCTCATCCTTGTCCTTGGATTTATCGCCAGACTTTGCATCCGACGGCTTGGTTCCGGATTTGTCATCTGCTTTGTCAGAGGAGCTGTCTTTTGCATCATCCGGCTTTTGTTCCGGAGCTGCTGCCGTGCCATCGGGGTTTTTGAGAGCGCCCTTCAGATCGGACTCATGGATTTCAGTGAAGGCGTCCTTGTTTTCAGCAACGACCTTGGCAGGCTCAACCATGATGTCGGGCGTGATGCCTTTGGCCTGAATGGAACGGCCAGAAGGCGTGTAATAGCGTGCCGTTGTCAGGCGCACCATGCCGCCACCGGGGACATTAAAGAGCGTTTGCACGGAGCCTTTGCCGAAGGACTGCGTACCGACAACGATAGCGCGCTTGTTGTCCTGCAGGGCACCGGAGACGATTTCCGAAGCTGATGCCGAGCCGCCGTTGATGAGTACAACAACCGGCAGGTTATTGCTCTTGTCTTCGCCGGGTACGGCGCTGTCACGGCGGGTGTCATCAGGATTGCGTCCGCGCGTTGAAACGATTTCACCCTTTTCGAGGAAGTCGTTTGACACAGCAATGGCTTGATCCAGAAGACCGCCCGGATTGTTGCGGAGGTCGAGGATATAGCCGATCAGCTTGCCGTTAGTTTTTTTCTTGATGTCTTCAAAGGCCTTGATCATGCCAGGCTGCGTCTGGGCATTGAAGGTGGTGATGCGGATATAGCCGACATTGTTGTTGACGACGCGGCTTTTGACGGATTGTATCTGGATGATGTCGCGCACCAGTTTGAGTTTCAGCGGTGCTTTGGCGTCCTTGCGCACAATCGTCAGCAGAATTTCGGAGCCTACTTTTCCGCGCATCTTGTCGACGGCTTCATTCAGAGTCATGCCGGTGACAGGCTTCCCGTCGATTTCGACGATCAGGTCGCCGGACTGGACTCCTGCACGTGCCGCGGGCGTATCATCGATAGGAGAGACGACTTTGATTACGCCGTTTTCCATCGTGACTTCGATGCCGAGACCGCCGAATTCGCCCTTGTTTTGGATGTTCATGGATTTGGCTTCATCCTCGTTCATATAGCCGGAGTGAGGGTCTAGGCTGGAGAGCATGCCGTTCAGGGCGTATTCAATAAGTTTTTTGTCTTCAACGGGCTCCACATAATTGGCGCGCACCTGCTCGAAAACATCACCGAAAAGGTTCAGTGCTTTGTAAGTTTCGGAAGTCGTGCCGGGATCTGTCGCATGCGGTTCGCTTCGCGCTGCGATAACCGTCAGCGATGAACAGGCGAGCAGTGTGATAATGATGGTGGCGAACTTAAGAGATTTTTGTTTGTTCATAGCTAACTTTTTTCCTGTTTTCTTTCTGCGAGCAGCGACCTTTGGGGATTGACCGGTTTTCCATTGCGGCGAAGTTCGTAATAGACCCGGGGAGAGCCGGAAGTTTCTGCAACACCGACAGGCTCACCAGCCGCAAGAGACGCCCCAACAACCGTATCTATGCGTGCCAGTCCGGCAATAAGGCTATGATACCCGCCCTTGTGTTCGACAATCAAGATTTGCTTGTATTTTTGAAAGGGCCCGGCGAATTTGACAATGCCAGCCAGCGGAATAACAACGCGGGCGCCCGGTCTTGTGGAAAATGTAATGCCTTTGCTGGGAGCGCCCTGATCATCCGTTTGTCCGAAAGCTGTATATAATTTCCCATTTACGGGAAGCAGCATATGTTCGGGCAGGGGGCCGCTATTATCGGCATCCTCGCCGTCGTCACTGTCATCTTCAACTTTCCGGTTTTTCGATTTAAGTCTCTGTATTAAATCTTCAATATTCTTAGACTCTTTCGTAAGTCTGAGGACTTCCTTTTCCTGCGTGAGGCGGAGACTTTCCGTACTCTGGTAGAGTCTCTGGCGCTGTTGAAGCAGAACAGCAAGATCATCCTGTTGTTTATCCAGTTTATTGGCTTCCTGGGTTTGGATATGCAGCTGACCTGTGATGTCCCCTTCAATTTTCTTTATTTCGGCCAGTTGTGCTTTCAGCAAGCTGGACTGCTCCTGCAGCCGTGGCATGACGGACTTCATGACGAGGGACGCACGCGCAGCATCAATCGGGTCGCTTTGCATAAGCATATCGGGTGTCGATGTTTGTGCATATTTTTTGACGGCTGAAACCAATCCGCCCATAGCCTGCTGGTCTTTGTAGAGGTTCTGGATGATGCGTACTTTTTTCTGCCGCAGGTCCTGAAGGTTCTGGTCGGCATCTGAAAGATTTTCTTCGCTTGCCTGCAGATTTTTTGAAACTTGAATAAGATTCTTTTTCAGATCAGTGACTTCTGAGTTCAGGGCAGTTGATTTCTGCAAGAGAGCTTGATGGGCTGCTTTTTTTGCGGTCAGCTCATCGCGGAGGTCACTGGCTTTATCTATGTAATCTGCTGTGTTGCAAATGCCAGACGCAGGATGCAGCAGGATAACTGCCATTACGCTCAGGCAAAAGATGAAATAAGGGCGCTGACCTTTGAATATCCCGCTCATTTTACTGCCTGTGGCCAAACTATTATTGCCTATGGTAAGGGTGTCCAGCAATGATCTGCTGGGCACGGTAAATCTGTTCCAGTAGCATAACGCGAACCAGCATGTGAGGCCATGTTTGTTTGCCGAAAGACAGTAAAAACTTTGCTTTTTTTCTTACCTCATTATCGAAACCATCAGCGCCGCCGATCAGAAAGGCCATTTCGTTACCCGGAGCCTGATTCTGCCAGCCTGCCATCTTTTTTGAGAATTCGGGGCTGGTCAGGGTTTCGCCGCGCTCGTCGAGGGCGACGACAAGGGTCGGTTTTGCAAGCTCTTTGAGAATCAGCGGGGCTTCCTGTGCCGATGTCGAGCCTTTGGGAGCATCGATTTCCTTGATACTGACGTTCCAGTTCATCCGTTTCAGGTATTCGTCGCACAGATCCTTCGTCGGGGAGGATTTGTGCCGCCCGACAGCGATAATCCGGATTTTCATGGAAGTCTAAACAGACTGATAGCGCGTATAGTTCACAGTCGAAAAATCCGCGCCCCAGAGTTTCTCGAGGTCGTAGAACTCGCGGACCTCTTCGCGGAAGAGGTGCACCATCACGTCGCCGGCATCGATGATTGCCCAGTCGCCAGTTTCCAGACCTTCAACACGGGCCTTGATCTTGCGCTCGGCGCTGAGCTTGTCGCGCAGTTTTTGCGCCATGCCGGTGACATGACGGGATGATGTTCCTGTCGCGATCAGCATGTAATCGGCAATCGTTGTTTTTCCCTTGAGGGGGATGGAAACGATATTCCGTGCCTTGTCACTGTCCAGCGTTGCTGAAATAAAGTCCTGCAGTTCGGTGAATTTTTTTTCTACAGACTTGAGGGCCTTTTTAGGGGCGGCCTTTTTTGTCTTGGTATTCGTCTTGGGAGCGGTCGCTTTTGCACGTTTCATATTTAAATTATACTGTATATCGCTTAAATCTGCAACTTCCTTCTTTCCCGAATATTGGTGGCTGATTGCTCATTCAGGGGTATGTGGAGGATCGTCCAGACGGGCGGTTTTAGGGTTTTTAAGCGCAGGGATTGCTCCTGTGGCAGGAGATTGGCGCGAAACCGTTCCAGTGCAGGGCAAGATTTAATATTGTTGCCACGCGGCGGGCGGTCAAGGACGGCCACTGGCACGAGGTTGAAAATCCTCTCCCACTCCCTCCAGAGATGCATCTGCAGCAGATTGTCGGTGCCCATCAGCCAGATAAAACGGGTGCTTGGGAAGTGCTGTTTAAGAGCTATTAAGGTGTCGACGGTATGGCGCGTGCCCAACTGCCGTTCAATGTCAGTCACGTGAATATGTAGATGGTTTCTGGCTTCAATCGCGCCGGTCATGCGTTCTTCAAGCGAGGCCATGCCAGCGGCCGGCTTCAGCGGGTTTTGCGGGCTGACCATCCACCACACGGCATCAAGCCCCAGCAGCTTCAGCGCATAAAGGCTGATATGCCTGTGACCTTCATGCGCCGGATTAAACGACCCGCCCAGAAGGCCGACGGTACGGTTGGCCCAGAGGTTGGCCTGATGCGGCGAGGGGGTCGAAAGCATCCTTACTCTTCCGCCAGCGAGACCAGCGTGGTGTTGCCGCCGGAGGCCGTGGTGTTGACGCTCAGGGTTTTTTCGTTGGCGAAGCGCAGCAGGTAGTGCGGGCCGCCCGCCTTGGGACCGGTGCCGGAAAGGCCGTTGCCGCCGAAGGGCTGAACGCCGACGACAGCGCCGATCATCGAGCGGTTGACGTAGCAGTTGCCCGCGTTCACGCGTGCGCAGACGGATTTCATCTGGTGGTCGATGCGCGTGTGGATGCCGAAGGTGAGGCCGAAACCGGTGGCGTTAATCTGGTCGATCACCTTGTCCATTTCATCAGCCTTGTAGCGGATGACGTGCAGTATCGGCCCGAAAACTTCGCCTGTGAGTTGCGAGAGCGATTTCAGCTCATAGGCGCGCGGTGCAAAGAAATAACCGTATTCGCATTCCGGCGTTGTTTTGACCTGCGTCAGCAGTTTCGCTTCCTTGTCCATGCGGGCGGCGTGTTCTGTCAGCGTCGCAAGCGCAGATTTGTCGATCACGGGGCCGACATCGGTTGAAAGCTTTGAAGGGTCACCGAGGACGAGTTCCTGACAGGCGCCATGCAGCATATTGATGACCTTGTCGGCAATTCCATCCTGAACGAACAGTACGCGCAGCGCCGAGCAGCGTTGCCCCGCCGAGCGGAAAGCGCTGGTGATGACGTCATCAACGATCTGTTCCGGCAGTGCGCTTGAATCGACGACCATGGCGTTCTGCCCGCCCGTTTCGGCGATCAGCGGCACGATAGCGCCATTGCGTCCGGCGAGAGCGCGGTTGATCTGCTGTGCGACTTCGGTCGAACCGGTAAAGCATATGCCCGCAACGCGTTCATCCGGCACAAGTACTTGCCCGATCATGCGGCCTGAAGCGGGGAGGAGGGTGACGACATCTTTTGGCACGCCGGCCTTGTGCAGCAGTTCAACGGCTTTCATGGCGATGATTGTGGTTTGCGCCGAAGGCTTGGCAATAACGGCATTTCCTGCCATCAGCGCGGCGGAGACTTGACCTAGGAAAATGGCCAACGGGAAGTTCCACGGGCTGATGCAGAGGAAAACGCCGCGGCCTTGCAGCGAGAGCGTGTTGGATTCTCCCGTCGGGCCTGGCATCACGTGCGGTGCGCCAAAATTTTTGCGGCCTTCAACGGCGTAGTAACGGCAGAAATCGACTGCTTCGCGGATTTCGGCGACGGCATCGGGCAGTGTCTTTCCGGCTTCGCGGATGCAGATTGACATGAGTTCGGACGTATTGGCCTCCATCAGATCGGCCATGCGCTCAAGACAGGCGGCGCGTGTGTCGGCGGGTGTCGCGTTCCAGCGCGGGAAGGCGGCATGCGCTGTGCTGATGGCAAGTTCCAGATCTTCCTTGGTGGCGGAAGTCAGGGTGCCGATTTCCTGCCGGTGATCGGCGGGGTTCAGTGCTTTTTCGGGTGTATTTATTTTGGCGACGCCGTTAATCAGCGGTGCGGAAGCATGGCGTTGCGTGGAGAGTGATTCAATATCCTTGATAAATTTTGTGCTGACATTGGTATTGGCGAATTCGATGCCTTTCGAGTTTTTGCGTGATGCGCCGTAAACATCAATCGGTAACGGGATTTTTGGGTGCGGCTTGCTGTCCAGCTTGGCCATGTATTCAACCGGATCGGCGACGATATCATCCACCGGCACTTTATCATTTTGCAGGCGGTTAACGAAGTTCGAGTTCGCGCCATTTTCCAGCAGGCGGCGGACGAGGTAGGGCAGCAGATCCTGATGGCTGCCGACAGGGGCATAAATGCGGCAGGGATATTTTCCTTCATCGAAGCCGACGATCTGGTGGTAGAGCGGTTCGCCCATGCCATGCAGACGCTGGAATTCGAAGTCTTTCTGGTTCTTGCCGGCGAGCTCGATGAGTGCGGCAACGGTATAGGCATTGTGCGTGGCGAACATCGGATAGAAAACATCACGGCGGTCCATCATCTTTGCGGCGTTGGCGATATACGAAACGTCGGTCGCGTTCTTGCGTGTGAACACCGGATAGCCGGGCAGACCACCGACCTGCGCGTATTTGATTTCGCTATCCCAGTATGCGCCTTTGACCAGACGCACCATCATGCGGCGGTTATTTTGTTCTGCAAGTGTGATCAGCCAGTCGAGCGCGCGGTCCGAGCGTTTCTGGTAAGCCTGCACAGCGAGGCCGAAACCATCCCAACCCTTCAGTGCGGGATCGGGGAAAACGTTTTCGATGATGTTAAACGACATTTCAAGGCGGTGCGCTTCTTCCGCATCCACGGTCATGCCGATGTTGTAATGGGTGCATTTTTCGGCCAGTGCCAGCAGTTTTTCGGACAACGCGGGGATGCAGAGATCGCGCTGTGTATATTCAAAGCGCGGGTGCAGCGCGGAGAGTTTTATCGAGATTCCGGGGGACTCATTCACGCCGCGACCGGCGGCAGCACGGCCAATGGCGTCGATGGCCATTTCGTAACTTTTGAAATAACACTCGGCATCTTCAGCGGTGCGGGCGCCTTCACCCAGCATGTCGAAGGAATGGCGGTAGCCGCTTTTTTCAGCTTCAGCGCTGCGCGCAAGCGCCTCATCAATCGTGCGGCCCATGACGAATTGCTGCCCCATGATCTTCATGGCATGCAGCATGGCTTTGCGCACAACGGGTTCTCCAAGGCGGGAGACCATATTGCCGCCTTCTTTCTCGACGTCGCTAATGACCTTTCCGGTCAGCATGAGCGCCCAGGTGGAAGCGTTGACGAATAGATCGTGGCCTTTACCGAGGTGCTGGTCCCAGTCGGCGCTGCCAATCTTGTCGCGAATCAGTAGGTCTGCTGTTGCGGAATCTGGGATGCGCAGCAGGGCCTCGGCGAGGCACATGAGCGCGATGCCTTCTTTCGTCGTCAGGCCGAATTCCTGCAGGAAGCTGTCCAGCCCGCCGAACATTTTGCGCTTGGCACGGACGGTCTCGACCAGTTTTTTAGCCGTCGTTTTAATGCGGGTGTTTGCGTCGGATGTGAGACTGATTGCGTCCAGATATTCTTTCACCGAGGCGTTTTCATCAAGGTGATACGCTTCATTCATGCGCGTCATCAGTGCGTCAAGATTGCTCATGGAAGATTTCTCTTTGCCAGCCTGTTTCATAGGTAAAATCCTTCATATGAATTACGATTGAAACCCGCAGGGAGAAAAGTCAGGCCCTCATCCGCTGCGGAAGTTCCTCAATCGCCTCGTCCACAAGCTTAGCGCCACGCTTGTTCATGGCGTCGGCTAAAAGCTGTCCGGCAGCGGCGGCAGCAATGTCAGCCGCCTGATAACGGAGTTCCTGAACGGCGGCGGCTTCGGCACGGGCAATACGCTCCAGCAGAAGCTCTTCGCGGCGTTTCAGGTTTTCAGTCAGTTTTTCTTCCGCCGCTTTTTGTATCAGAGAAACGGATTCTTGCGCATTGTCTATGATTTTCTGCGCTGTTGTGACGGCGTCACGGTGTTTCTTCTGATAATCGGCGAGGAGTGCTTGCGCCTCATTCTTCAGACGCTCTGCTTCGTCCAGATCTGCTTTGATGCGTGCAGAGCGGGAGTCGAGCATGTTGAGGAGGGGCTTCTTGCCTTTTTTATAGGCGATGATTGCGAAGATGATCGTCGAGAACAGGACCCATGTGTGCGGGTCTGCAAAGAAGCTGGTGTTTTCTGCTTCCATGGCTCTAGCCCTCCTTCATGGCTGAGACGACCATCTTTTTGGCGTCAGCCTTGTTAACCTGAACATCAGCAATCTTCTGCACCATATCAGCGGCAATGTCCGCAGCGATATCGGAGAGGGAACTCAGCGCATTAACTTTCGCCTTGGCTATATTCTGCTCTGCCAAGGCAAGCCGCTTACGCGAATTGTCCGCGAACTTGGACTGCTCTTCCGCTATCTTATTGCTGACGGCACGTTCAGCTGTTGCGATAGTTGCCGCAGCTGTGCTTTGGGCTTTTGCGAGAGACTTCTCATACTGGGCCCTGATTTTTTCTGCTTCTTCGTTCCATCCGGCAGCGAGCTTGAGATCGCCGTCCTTCTGTGTGCGGCGGCGTTCGAGCGTTTCGGCCACGCGGGGCAGTGAGAGACGCGACATCAACACATAAAGGGCAATGAAGCACACCCCGAGCCAGAAAATCTGGCTCGGGTAGGTGCTCACATCCGTCTGCGGAAGTCCGGCGTCTTGGGCCTGAGCCGGAGACGAAGCGAACAGCAGCACCGTCGTATATGCGATGTCGCGCCGCATGGTTTACGACGACTTCAGGATGAATGCCATGCCGAGCGCGAAGAGCGCGAGGGCTTCGATCAGGGCGAAGTAGAACAGTGTGGTGCTCTTGATTTCGCCGGAGGCAGAGGGGTTACGACCGATGGCGCTGACGGCGTTGCCAAAGAGGACACCGAGGCCGATGCCAGGACCAAGAACGGCAATAGCGGCGAGACCGGCGGCGATGAGTTTGGCTGATTGTGGATCCATAGTGATTTTTCTCCTTTTTGTTTTGTTATGGTTTTTTAGTGCAATTCCACGGCGTCCTTAAGGTAGATGCAGGTGAGGACGGCGAAGACGTAGGCTTGGATGAAGGCGATCATCAACTCAAGGCCCATCAGGGCCGTGTTGATGAAGAACGGGACAAGCCCGAGTAGCTTGAAGCCAAAACCGAGCAGGAACAGCGAGGCGCAGAATCCAGCGATGAGTTTCAGCATTGTATGACCGATCATCATGTTGGCGCAGAGACGCACCGAGAGGCTGATGGGGCGTGAGAGGTAGGAAATGAGCTCGATCGGGATGATGAGCGGGATGATCAGCCAAGGCATGCCCTTGGGCAGGAAGAGTGAGAAGAAGTGCAGCTTGTGCTTCCACAGTCCGATCAGCGTCGCGAGGCCGAAGACGAAGAGCGCGAGTGCGCCCGTAACGACTATGTGGCTCGTGTAGGTGAACGAATAGGGGATAAGGCCGATCAGGTTGCCCATCAGCACGACCATGAATAGCGTGAACACGAAGGGGAAATATTTTTTACCCTCGTCGTGAAGGTAATCGTTGGTCAGACCGAAGACGGTTTCATACAGCATCTCGGCGACGTTTTGCCAGCGGCCCGGAACCAGAGACTTGCTGCGCACACTCACAGTCATCAGGATCGTCGTCAGCGCTACAGCGAGCGCCATGCATAGCGCGGATTGCGTGAACGAAAGGTCGTAACTCCCGATATGGAGCGACAGAATTGGATGAATGACGAATTGCTCGAAGGGGTTTTGCACGGTTTATTTCTTTTTATCGTTTTGCGCCACTTGGGTGCGGTAAAGGTTGAGAATTCCGGCACCAAACCCAAGAAATATGAAAATCACGATTCCATAGGGCGAGGTGCCGAACCAGCGGTCAATCCAATACCCTAAAAATGCACCGACTACAATAGCGGCGGAGAAATCTGTTGCCGCTTTCAGAGCCGCCTGCATTTCGGGCGACATATGGGCTTCTTTTGGCCGGGGCGGAGGGGCGCTTTTGCTTTGCGCTTCCTTGATTTTCTGGCCGAGGTCATCAGGAATCTGGCTCATTGAAAAGCTTTCAAAGTTGCGTTTGCAGATGCGCGAAAATTACGGGCAGGCGCTTGAATTGTCAATAAAATTCATAACAACAAAGGCAAGGCCTTTGGCTAGAATGTATATTTTATGGAATTATATTAGAAACTGACGCCGGTCGTTCGCCGCATCAGGACGTTGAAGAAGGACTGGTCTTCGTCTTGGTTAACTTGCTGGTTGCCATCGATGGAGGCACGCAGCAGCTTTCCCTTATCAAAAATTAACACAAGTTTGAGGTCATAGCCGTTTTTGTTCACCCGCAGCGAGCCAAAGCCGAGGGAGCCGCTGGCCTTGATGTCCCGATAGGGCAGCGCGTAACCCTCATAGTTCATCAGGCGCTGTCTGAACTGCTCCAGCTGCTCCGGAGAGCCCTGCACCTGCGAGTTGCCGTAGATGCTCATCTGGACTTCCTGCGTATTCATATGCGCGAATTTGTCTTGATTTATCTGTATTTTTTCAAAGACTGTCTTTTTAGCCATGCCCGGTTGAAGCTGAGCGGCGCGTTCCTGCATGTCTTCTTTGCTCTTGAAGAGGTCGGTGTTGACCTCCTGGTCACCAACCGGGATGCAGGCGCTTAAAAAGAATGCGAGGAGGCTGACGGCAAGAACTCTTATTTTTTTAAATAAAGCGTTTGCCTCTAGGTTGATAGAACAGATGTTTACGGTTTGTTCCCGCATACATGCCCCAATAAAAAGCTGTGTGTACAACTATAATATCCCATAAATAATTTAAGAAACCGTTAATGGATAATTAAGCTGGCAATATCAGGCCTATAGAAAATAAAAGCCGGATCGTCTACAAGGAGATTCGTGTATCGAAGCATCGCGTCCGCGAAAGTTATTGCTGCAACGCAACATAAACAGTGAGTTTTTTATCATGACGAGTGCGGCCTGGTTCCTGCCTTCTATTCTGGCCGTTATTCTCTGGGGCGTGTCGATGTTCCTGCCCAAGCTGGCAGTCAGGCGCTTGCCGCCGTTTCACATGACTATCTATTCCTACAGCTTCTTCCTGCTCGGCAGTATTGCGCTGCAGGCATTTTACGGGTTTCAGATAGGCTTTGATCTGCGGGGTGCCGCGTTAGCAATGTCAGTCGGTATCATAGGCGGGATTGCACAGATCCTTTACAACGTTTCGCTGCGCGTCAGTTCGATGACCTATAGCGTGGTGATTACCTCGCTCTATCCGGCGGTGGCGACGCTGCTGGCCTTTTTTATTCTAAACGAGGCGCTCACAGTGCGCCAGATTGCAGGAATCGTTCTTGGCATTCTCTCACTTATTCTCATGGTGAAGGCAAGTGATAAAAAAACTGACGATGCATAGCCTTTTTGCGCCGCTGGCGGCGTTGGTGCTGTGGGGCTTCTGGGCTTTTCTGCCCAAACTCGCCATGCAGAGTCTGCCGCCGCATAGCGTTATTTTTTACGAGGCTCTCGGCGGCCTGTTCGTGACAATGCCATTGCTCTTTTTTATCAAAGGCGAACTCGTCAGGGATAAAAAGGGCATCTCCATTGTCGCCTGTGGCAGCAGCCTCAGTATCATTGCTATTCTCTGCTACTACACTGCGCTCAGGCTCGGGCCCGTTGCGACAGTGTCAACAATCACAGCGATGTATCCGGTTGTAGGTGTGGCGCTGGCGCGGATCTTCCTGAAGGAGAAGATGAACCGCGTACAGCTTCTGGCCGCTGTGATGGCGATGGTGGCGATTTACCTGCTCGCAGGGTGATTATAATTTATCTCTGATCCACGCGATGATCTTAGGGCGGACGAGCGGCTGGGGCAGGTTCTGGCGCTGCGTCCAGCGATCGACAGCGCCCTTGGTTAGTCCGTATGTATCCCTGAACTGTCCTTCATCAATACCGAATGTGCTCATGGCCGCATAGATGGCATCTGCAAAGGCGGCATCGTCTATCTCTTTGGATTCCAATAGTTTTGACAGGCGTGCCTTGAAAGCCGCAGCTTCTGCAGATTTAGTTTGTTCTCGCGACATTATGGCCTTGACGTTATGTAATTATTCTATTAATTTCCCCATCATACTGAATCAGCCAATGGATAGCTAGGATTTCGCGGATGGCCAAAAAATTATATGTCCGTTTTTCGACAGAACAGGACGAGAAAGATATTTTCGATTTCTACAAACAGAATTCGCACACGTTTATTTTCCTGCGCGATCCTGAAGTCTGGAAAGAACGCATTGCTGCCGGTGCCGTGACGATGATCCACGATGAAGCCGGGCAGATCATGGCGGCTTCTATCTCGTATCCCATCATGATGAAAGATGCGAAGGGCAATGATGTGCAGCAGTGGAGCGAAATCGGCTCAACGCGTGTGGCTCTTGATGGTATCGGTCTGTTCAACCCGCTGGTGAGTGCGCAGGTGTTGCGTGCTTATCTGCTGGAGCCGCCGAAGGACCGCTTTCTGATGGAGATCGTTGTCGGCAACGAGCATTCCAAACATGTATTCTCAAAACTGGGCGCGACACTGTTTGAAATGACGCCGGAACTCGCGGAAAAGGCAAGAGCCAGCATTGCATCGGATGCAGGCGCAGATGCACCAGCCGTTGCAGCGTCGGATGAAGATCCGGTAGAATGGTTCCAGATCGGCACCGAAGCTATTCCCGGCATCGCGGCCACGCTGCTTGATGCCCAGAAGAACAACATCCGCGTCAACAAGAAAACCGGCGAGGAATACGAACTGGACTTCAGCCGCTGCATTCTGGCGACGCAGCTTAAGGATCAAGTTCAGGTGCTCGCGAAGCAAAACTTCGGCGACGTCAAAAAGCCGGACTGCAAGAAACCGCTCAAGCCGTCACCGGCCAAGCTCAATCGCCTTTAAGCCGCTTTATCCCATTTCGGCGCGAAATCGGGACTGACCAGACGCCCGTCTGGACGAGCAAGATTTGAGATTTCCTTCATCTCAGCAGCATCCAGTGTGAAATTGAAAATCTCGAAATTCTCGCGCATATGCTTTTCACTGCCGGCCTTGGGAATGGCTGCGACGCCGTCCTGCTGCACGAGCCAGCGGAGTGTAACCTGACCCACGGTTTTGTTATGCTTCTTGGCGATCTTTGCCAATACCGCATCGTTCGCCACGTTGCCGCGCGCGAGCGGGCAGTAAGCGGTGAGGAACATGCCGTGCGGGCGCATGTAATCCAGCAAAACCTTTTGCGACAGGTAGGGGTGATATTCCACCTGATTGCAGACGGCCTTCGCGCCGATTTTCTCGACGACTTCCTTCATCTGGGTAACCGTGTAATTGGAAACGCCAATCAGTATTGCCTTGCCGTCCTTCTGCACCGATTGCAGCGCTTTCATCTGCTCGGCAAACGGCACATCCGTGATCGGCCAGTGGATGAGCAGCAGGTCAACATGATCAGTCTTTAGTTTCTTCAAGCTGACATCGAGAGATTTCTGCAGCTTGCCGTCGGCGAGTTCGGTGATCCAGATTTTGGTGGTGAGAAAAATCTCGCTGCGCTTGACGCCGCTCGCCGCGATGCCCGCGCCGACTTCCGCCTCGTTCTCGTAAATCTGCGCCGTGTCGATATGGCGGTAGCCGATCTCGATTGCCTTCTCGACGCCCGCGCTGCATTCCTTGTCTTTCAGCTTCCATGTGCCGTAGCCGAGGGCGGGGACTTTTTTGTTTTGTGCAGTAATGTAGATCATGATCTTCTCCTTACTCTGTTGTTTTACCGTCAAAATGCTCGTGGTTCTTCTCGGCTTCTTCTTTGGTATGGCGGAGTGTGCCGTCGACATGTTCGGGCGGGCCGTAAATGGTGTAGACCTTCAGCGGCTCTTTGCCCGTGTTCACCACATTATGCTTCGCGCCCTGCGGCACAATAATGCCGTCATCCGCCTTGACCTTGTGGCACACGTCATCAATCCACACTTCGCCCGCGCCTTGCTCGACGCGGAAAAACTGGTCGCGGTCGTCATGCACCTCGCTGCCGATATCACATCCCGGCGGCAGGGCCATCAAAACGAGCTGCAAGTTGTGGCCAGTATAGAGAACATGACGGAAGTCTGTATTGTCTTCGGTCAATTTTTCGATGTTGGCGATAAAGCCTTTCATGTGATGTCCTGATGTGGTTGATTAGACGAAGTAAGCATAAGCCAAACTATAAGTAGAGCTGAAAATGCGAACGCTATGTATGAAGCTATTCCTAGAACAGGAGCAAATACCGGAAATATTGCGAAAGTCGGCAAGACGGTTAGAAAAAGAGGCGTTGCAAGCCAGAGACCCTTCTGAAGTCCGTTTAATCTTCTAATAACGAGAATTGATAGGGCAATGAGAACTGGCGTGTTAATGAATCTTAACGTTATGGAGGTAAGTATAAGAGGCCAGATGATACTTTTACTAAGGAGGATGATGAATGCCGGATTCATCATATAATTACTTACCGAGGTGATGAGTAATGCTATAAAAAGCCACGATGAATGTATGACGAAAGTTTTCTTTTCAATTTTTAACGATGTATTGGTTATCCGCCGCAAGTGTTGAAAAAGGAAATTTTCTTTTTTTGTTTCACTTTCGGTTATTGGCGTCATGAAAAGCAATACGATGAGCCCAGCAAGGCTCATCCATACATGAGGATTTTTTAACAAAGCTAAAGAATGTTTGTTGGTAAAGTTCACAAATCTAAATAATGGAATTGCGCATACGGGAAATAATAAAAGAAAGACTTTCGAAAGATGAAGATCTATTAGTCTTTTTTTTGCGGCAATTAGCCAGCTTATTAATATCAATAGGATGGCAACGGGAATGCCAATAAAGAACAAGGTCATGCCTAGACCTATTGCAGTATTGGAGGAACTGTCGTGTTGGAAAATGAGATAAAATAACCAAAAAGGAGAGGTTATTAACACTATAGGCAACGTAGAACCAAGAATAAATCTGCGTAAGCTTTTACCGTTGTTTGTCAAAGATAATCCCACTTAAATTAATTAATGCGCATCCGCCCAGTTATCGCCCCAGCCGGCTTCGACGGCGAGGGGGACACCGATGCCCATGCCGGCGGATTCCATGACGCGTTTGACGAGCGCTTCGGTTTTAGTTTTCTCGGCGGTGGGTACTTCGAATAGTAACTCGTCATGCACCTGCAATAACATGCGCGCGCCGAGTTTCGCTTCGGCGAGGGCAGGTTTCAGCGCGATCATGGCGCGTTTCATGATGTCGGCGGCGGTGCCTTGCAGCGGCGCGTTGATGGCTTGGCGCTCGGCGAAGCTGCGGTAGGGGCCTTTGTCGTTGATGCCGCGCACAAAGCATTTGCGACCGTAGAAAGTTTTCACGTAACCGTGTTTTCGGGCGTATTCTTTTGCGTCATCCATGAACTTCTTGAGTTCGTGGAAGCGGGCGAGGTATTTCTTGATGTATTCCGACGCTTCCGCATTTGAGATGCCGAGCTGCTTGGCGAGGCCGAATCCGCTGATGCCGTAGATGATGCCGAAGTTGATCGCCTTGGCCTGACGGCGGATGTCGGGTGTCATCTGCGCCATCGGTACGCCGAAAACCTGGCTGGCCGTCGCCGCGTGAATGTCTACGCCGTCAAGGAACGCCTGTTTCAGCGCCTTGATGTTGCCGAGTTCGGCGGCGAGGCGCAGTTCCACCTGCGAATAGTCGACGGACAGCAGCTCAAAGCCTTTCTCCGGTATGAACGCGGCGCGAATTTTTTTGCCGTTGTCTGTGCGGATAGGAATATTCTGCAGGTTGGGGTCGGAGGAGGAGAGGCGGCCCGTATTCGTCCCCGCCATCGAGAATGACGTGTGCAGGCGGCCCGTTTTCGGGTTGATCGCTTCCGGCAGTGAATCGGCATAAGTGCTTTTCAGCTTGGAAAGCTCGCGCCATTCAATGATTTTGTCGATGATCGGGTGCTGCCCCGCTAGTTCATCCAGCACATCGGCGCCCGTCGACCATGCACCGGTTTTTGTTTTTCTGCCCCCGGGCAGCCCCATCGAGCCGAACAACACGTCGCCCATCTGCTTCGGCGAGCCGACGTTGAAGGTGTGTCCCGAGATCTTGAAAATTTCTTCTTCATTTGCGACGATCTGCCTGGCGAATTCGTTGCTGAGGCCTTTAAGGACCTTCACGTCGATCTTGATGCCCGTGTATTCCATCTCGGCGACGATGGCCGCAAGCGGGCGCTCCAGCGTTTCATAGACCGTCACCATCTGCTCCTGTGCGAGGCGCGGCTTGAAAAGCTTGTGCAGGCGCAGCGTGATGTCCGCATCTTCCGCCGCGTATTGCAGCGCCTTGTCGAGCGGCACGAGGTCGAAGGTCACCTGCGATTTGCCTGTACCGGTCACTTCCTCATATTTGATGGTGTTGTGGTTCAGGAATGTCTGCGCGAGATCGTCCATGCCGTGGCCATGCGACGTGCCATCAAGCACGTAAGAAATCAGCATCGTGTCGTCAATCGGCGCGATGTTGATGCCATAAGGGAAGAACAGCTGCATATCATATTTGATGTTATGCCCGATTTTGAGGACGCTTGGGTCTTCCAGCATCGGCTTCAGCAGTTTCAGCACCTTTTCGATGGGGATTTGTATCAGCTCCGGCTCCGGCGTCTTTTCTTTCATCGAGAAGTCAAAGCTCTCGCTGTATCCTTCCGGATTACGGTGCTGCAGCGGAATATAGCAGCCATTGCCCTCCGCCGTCGACATCGAGATGCCGACCAGCTTTGCTTTCGCCGGGGTGAGGGAGGTTGTTTCTGTATCCACGGCGACAGTACCGGCCTCAATAGCGTCGTCGATCCAGCGTTGCAGAGCTTTTTCGTCCTGAATAAGTTCGTAGCCCTTTGCGACATCCCGGCGTAGGCCGGGATCTGGATTCCGGCTTTCGCCGGAATGACGGGAAAGAGGGGCGGCATCATTCGCCGCGCTGCCAAATTGCTTTTCCATCCGCGCCAGCACGCTCTTGAAGCCCTGCACCTGTAGGAAGTTAAACAGCTTGGCCGTATCCGGCTTCCTGATTTTAAGATCATCAAGCCCGACCGGCACTTTTACATGGGCATCAAGCAGTACCAGTTTCTTGGAAATACGCGCCAGCTCGGCATGCTCAATCAGTGACTCGCGGCGCTTCTGCTGCTTGATCTCCGGCGCACGTGCGAGGAGTGTTTCGAGATCGCCGTATTCGTTGATCAGTTGCGCGGCTGTTTTGACGCCGATGCCGGGCACGCCGGGCACGTTATCTGTGCTGTCGCCCGCGAGCGCCTGCACATCGACGACTTTCTCTGGCGTGACGCCGAATTTTTCCATCACTTCGTCCGCACCCATATATTTGTATTTCATGGGGTCGAACATCCGCACGCCGTCGCGGACCAGCTGCATCAGGTCTTTATCGGAGGAAACGATGGTGACGTGAATGCCTTTGGCGAGCGCGAGCTTGGCGTAAGTCGCAATCAGGTCGTCGGCCTCAAAGCCTTCCATCTCGATCGCGGGGATGGAGAAAGCTTCCGTCGCTTCACGGATGAGCGGGAATTGCGGAATGAGCTCCGGCGGTGTCTCCGTGCGGTTGGCTTTGTATTCGGGATAGATGTCATTGCGGAAGTTTTTACGCTTGGCATCGAAGATCACAGCGATATTCGGCACGTGCATGTCGGTGATGAGCTTGACGAGCATATTGGTAAAGCCGAGCACGGCGTTGACCGGCGTCCCGTCCGCGCGCGTGAGGGGCGGCAGCGCATGGAAGGCACGGAAGATAAATCCCGAGCCGTCGATCAGAAACAGTTCATTTTTACGGTCATTCTCGTCCATAGGGGCCGCCTGTCTGAGTGCATATGTGCTGATCATGGGGCTCAGGATGCACGTTCACTTCGTCTGTGTCAAAGGCTGGGTTAATTTAATCAAATATATAGGTTATTATATATATAATGCCGTCGTGTTTACATAGAAAATGTGATAGAAATAGAAATTAAATATTGCGCCTTCTGGGCTTAACTGTTGAATATGAATTTCTGGATTTTCGCATTATCTTTGCGCCAGAAGGCATGATCGATAAAGAAATGGTGAATGTTAATGAACATGGAAACGGCAATAAGAAAAAAATAATTGCTAACGCCGCTCCATGGACCGTGCAGCTTATCAAGATAGGTAGGCAAGGTAGAAAATAGTAACTGGGTTGCGGCTGGTGCAATAAAAATAAAGATTTCCAATAAAGTTATTTTGGCGCTGTTCTCTTTTAAAAAATTTTGGCTCGGAGCATCCTTTTCGCTTTCGAGCTCGTTCTTTTTGAACTTGTATACAAATGGCAGGTATTGGAGGCCATGAAAGGCGAGAATACAAAATGTAAAAACCGGGTTAAGGCATATGAGTATACGCCAGATATAGCAAGCCGAGATATAACCTACGAGGCCATTGAAGGCGATGCCCTTTTTTTCCACGCGCCATACATAAAAGATAGTACCAATCGCAAGAAGGCTGCTAATACAAACGGCAGCAAGTAGAAAATCCTGACACCACATAGGAAAATGAGGCACATTAATAGGAATATCGTAAAACGATATGTTGTTTATTATTGTAGATCCATTCAGCCGCACCCACGCATAAATCCATACTATGTACGCATTCCCGTATAATATACGTTTCTGCCAGTTGCTGTAGAATATCCTTTTATAAACGGAGGTTGTAATCAAAACGCCATAGCCTTGCTTGACGTAGTGCCAGCCTATCAGGAATAAATATGTGGAAAGCCCATAGCCGAATAAGTAGCCATTATGCGTGATGCCAACATATGCATAAAAACAAATAATCAGTACTGGCGCAAGAATGCCGGCGACAAAAAGACGGGCTTTATTCGTAAATTCTGATTCCGGATTGCGCAAATAACTATAAAAGTCTTTATAAAAAAGCACATAAGAGTAGGCAATATGCGGATATCCGACCATGAACATGGCATAGGTAAACACGAGCATGATCTGTTGTGACCATTCTGGGTTACCCCATGTGGTCAGCATCCAGATCACAGTCAGGCTAACAATAGACAGCCCCCCCGAGCAGCCAAAAATCCACCTGAGGCGTTATTAACGCACGAGATTGCATTTCTCTTAACCTATTTCTTCGTCTTTTTATCTTTATTGCGGCCGGCGGTGACAAGCTTATTGATGGCATCGACATGTGCCTTTGAAGTCTTACCGGGTTTAGAGATGCCGCGCGGTGTTGCCTGACCAAAAGTGCCGGTTTCTTCGCCGTGACCGCGCAGGCTTTTGAGCAGGGCGCTGCCGAATTCGCTGGTTTCATGCGCTTTAGGAGTTATCTTTTTTGCCACAGGCGTTTTTTGCGCCGGCTGATCAACATGTACAAGAGCATGTACGATAATGCTGTGCATGTGCGGGCTCACGAGGCCGAATAACAAGCTATGGTCATTTTCAAGCCATGATAGAAGCAGGCGCTGCGCTTTTAGGTGGTTGCCATCGGACTTTTCCAGCGCATCCTTAACCCGTGACAGTGCGTATTCTCTGCTCATAAAAGCCTCCCTTGTTAACGCTGTCTCAAGAGTGACATATCAACAAAGTTCCGTCAATTCCTTCAGAACCCTGTGCGCCCCGCGCAGACGTTGGCTCAAGTCATCCCATGCCTTGATGAGTACAAGCTTTTGATCCTCAGGACGCAGTTTGACGTTGCCGGGGTGTTTAGCGATATATTGTACCAGCTTGTTAATATTGATTTTCGTTGAAGGGTGGAAGGTCAGCAGCGCGCCCTTTGGCCCGGCATCGATCCGCGCCAC
Organism: Rhodospirillales bacterium; assembly: GCA_003153235.1. GTDB lineage: Bacteria > Pseudomonadota > Alphaproteobacteria > Micavibrionales > UBA2020 > PALSA-926. Next base: position 10,006 of record PLXM01000083.1, on the reverse strand, counting down.
GCCTGCCAGACGACATAGCTGCTTGATTTCGACAAGCTTGAGCAGGTTTTCCACATCGTCGGGCAGGGGGCCAAAGCGGTCGATCAGTTCAGCAGCAAAGCTTTCAATCTCTTGCTTGTCAACGAGTTCGGCGATGCGGCGGTAGATGGAGAGGCGCAGGTTCAGGTCAGGAATATAGACATCCGGTATCAGCACTGGCATGCCGAGGTTGATCTGTGGTGACCAATGATCGGCCTCGGGAACAAGTTTACCGCCTTCGCGCGCGGCTGCGACGGCTTCTTCCAGCATCTTCTGATAAAGCTCGACGCCGATCTCACGGATATGACCGGATTGTTCTTCGCCGAGAAGATTGCCAGCGCCACGAATATCAAGGTCGTGGCTGGCGAGCTGGAATCCCGCACCGAGGCTGTCCAGCTGCTCAATCGCATGCAGGCGCTGTTCGGCGGGTTTGGTGAGTTTTTTGTTCGGCGCAAAAGTCAGGTAGGCATAAGCGCGTTGCTTGGCGCGGCCAATGCGCCCGCGCAATTGATAAAGCTGCGCGAGGCCGAACATTTCGGAGCGGTGAATAACCATTGTATTTGCATTCGGGATATCAAGGCCGGACTCAACAATATTGGTTGATACCAGCACATCAAACGCGCCTTCATAGAAAGCTGACATTTTATCTTCAATGTCTTCCGCGCTCATCTGACCGTGCGCAGCGACGATCTTCAGCTCGGGCACGAGGAGGCGCAGGTCTTTTTCCAGCTCTTCCATATCGGAAATGCGCGGGCAGATATAGAACGATTGTCCGCCGCGATAATGTTCACGCATGAGGGCATCGCGGATCACAACGGGGTCATAGGGTAGTACGAATGTTTTAACGGCGAGACGGTCCATCGGCGCGGTGGTGATCAGGCTCAGTTCGCGTACGCCGGATAGCGCCATTTGCAGCGTGCGCGGAATGGGCGTGGCGGTGAGAGTGAGGACGTGGACATTTTCTTTCAGCTGCTTCAGGCGCTCTTTCTGCTTCACGCCAAATTTTTGCTCTTCGTCGACAATCAGCAAGGCAAGATTATTAAATTTTATCTTTTCACTGAGCAACGCGTGCGTACCGATGATGATATTGAGGTCACCCTTTTCAAGGTCAGCGCGGTTCTGGTCGGCGTCTTTGGCTGAAACAAAGCGCGACAGCAGGCCTATTTTTACTGGGAAGCCGTGAAAGCGGCGGGTGAAGGTCTGGTAATGCTGCCGTGCCAGCAGCGTTGTCGGTGCAATAAGCGCGACCTGATGCCCGCTCAGAGCGGCAACGGCGGCAGCGCGAAGGGCGACCTCCGTTTTGCCAAAGCCCACATCGCCGCAGATCAGCCTGTCCATCGCCTGATCTTTATCAAGATCACCCAGCGCATCCTCGATGGCCTTTTGCTGGTCTTCCGTTTCAGGGTAGGGGAATCCGGCGGCAAACTTCTCGTATGTTTCAGGCGGCAGTTGAATGGGATCGGAATGTCGCAAGATCCGCGCTGCCGCGATCTTCAGGAGTTCCTGAGCGAGCGCGAGCAGGTCGCGTTTAACGTGCGCCTTGCGGGCCTGCCATGCTGCGCCGCCCAGTTTATCGAGTACAGCGCCAGCCTCTGCAGAACCGTAGCGCGAAAGCACATCAAGGTTTTCAACCGGAACAAATAGCTTGTCACCTCCAGCATAGATAAGCTTCAGGCAATCATGTGGCACACCATCGACAACGACGGTTTCGAGCTTGTCGAATTGCCCGACGCCGTGATCTTCATGCACGACAAAGTCACCCTCGTGCAGCTGGCTGATTTCGAACAGGAAGGCATCACTTTTCTTGCGTTTCTTCGTGGTGCGCGAGAGGCGGTCGCCGAGCAGGTCCTGTTCGGTCAGGACGGCAAAGTCTGCGGTTTCAAAACCATGTTCGAGACCGAGGATGGCGAGGTCGTATTTCGGCGAGACATATAATCCCTGTTCTTCCATCAGGTGTTTGAGCCTATCTCGTGCGCCAGCACTATAAGCGGCAATAAGCACTTTTTTGCCTGCCCTGTTGAGGGCTTCGATGTGATCGCGGATGGTGGCGTATAAATCGATAGATGTCTGTGCGCGGATATCGCCGAAGTCGCGACCTTTTTTGCCACCACCGTCTTTCTGACCGGGCGTTGGGGAGAATGGCGAAAGGTCAATCACTGCATAATCGCTGATCTTCTTCAGCCATTCCGCCTGCGGCAGATACAGCAGCGCGACAGGCACGGGGCGATATTGCGCAGGCTTGTCTTTTTGCTCGGCCTTCCACATGGTGACGCGCGCCTGATAGAGGTCTTCCACCTGCTGCAGGCGCATATCGCGGGATTGCTCGGACTGATTGTCGAGCGTGACGGTTGCTTGCGGAATATAATCAAATAGTGTCTCGAGGCGGTCGTAATACAGCGGCAGCCAGTGTTCCATGCCGGCGTATTTGCGGCCTTCACTGATCGATTCATACAGCGCATCTTCCTTGCGCACCGCGCCGAAGAGTTCGCGGTATTTGAGGCGGAAGCTTTCAATCGCTTCAGGCGTCAGCAGGACTTCGGAGACAGGATAGAGGCTCAGCTCTTTTTTGTCTTCGATCGTGCGTTGACTCAAGGCATCGAAGGAGCGGATATGCTCGATATCGTCGCCAAAGCAATCTATGCGGAGAGGCTCTGGCGCTCCTGCAGGGAAAATATCGATCAGACCTCCACGCAAAGCATATTCACCGGCCTCGCGTACGGTTTCGCTGCGGTGATAACCGTTAGCGATAAGAAAGCCTTGCAGCTTCTGCATATCGAGTTTGTCGCCGGTTTTGACACTGAAAACTGAATTTTCGAGCAACGCACGTGCAGGCACGCGCTGGATGATGGCAGAAACAGTCGTCAGGATGATAAGAGGCTTTCTGTCATTGCGGTGCAGCAGGCGCGACAGTGTTTTGAGGCGTTCGCCCACAACATCCGAGGTTGGGGAAATGCGGTCATAGGGCAGGCAGTCCCACGCCGGAAAGCGCAGCACCTCGACGTCTGGCGCAAAGAAGCGCAGCGTCTCATACATCTGCTCGAAGCGCAGATCGTCGGAAGCGATATGGATGACGGGCAAGGGGGATTCTTTTGCCAGCCGGCCCAAAAAAACAGAATCGTACCCCTCCGGTACGCCAAAAAGGGCATGCCGTTCGGATGCAGGTAGAGCCGTTGCAGGGCTTGCTTGTGTCATATCGCCCTCTTTTTCCAAGGGGATACATAACATTTTCAGGGCTATATAGCCAAGCAGATGTGTATTGACAGAATACACGCTATTTTGCTATCTTGCGGTCCATATCATATGTAAATTTTAAACTGGAGAAAAAATGACTGAGCCAAAAAATACAAAGCAGCAAAAAGAGATTGATTGCGGCGGTGGCCGGAAAATAGTTGTGACCGGTAAAGATCTGACGATGGCCTTTCAGGTGGCAAGCATCGGAAAAAGCGGTGATGCTCTTGTTGAGGCTCTCCTCAAATCCGCTCCGGGCAGCATCTCGACGATAACACGCTACAAGGATGGCAAGCGCGAAGATGGTTTGGATGGTCAGGCGGCCGTTCAGGTATTTGACGATAAGGGCCGTCAGACTCTCAGAGCGCATTACAAGAATGACCAACCCGGTGACACCGCTGATGAAGTCTGCTTCCAGCAGTTTGACGGCGAAACGGGCAGATTGCTTGTGAAGCGTCATTACTTGAATGGCAGGCTCAATGATACGCCGACCGAGCCTGCTGTCATGATGGCTTATAACAAGAATGAGGTTATTTGGGAGCGCTATAATAATGGCGAGCGCAGTGATGGCCCGAATGGCGAGGCAGCCGTAGAGAAATTTCTTGAAGATGGCACGCTGGTTTCTCAGGCGCGCTACAGAAATAACCAGAAAAATGACGGCCTCAATGGTGAACCCGGCTACCAGCGTTTTGATAAAAACGGCAAGGTCACGCTGACAGAACACTGGAAAGATGGTTACTTTGTAGGCAAGTCAGGCATCAAGAATTTTATTGCCAAGAAATTGCATCTACAGAAATAGCCTTAAGCCGCCTGATCTTTTCTGGCACCAAAGAGGGCTGTGCCAACGCGGACATGCGTTGCGCCATATTTTATAGCTGTATCGAAATCGGCGCTCATGCCCATGCTCAGTTGTTTTAAGCTGAGCTCTCCCGCAAGCTTGTGCAGCAGGGCAAAGTGCAGGTCGGGAATATCGTTGACAGGCGGTATGCACATCAGACCGGTGATATTCAGCTTCTTGTCTTTGCAAAAGCGGTAAAGCTCGGCAAGATATTTGGGTGCAACGCCTCCCTTTTGTTCTTCATTGCCGGTATTCACCTGAATGAAGCAGGGCAGCTCGCGGTTCTGCTTGCTCATCTCGTGGCGTAGTGCTTCGGCGAGTTCGGGGCGGTCGACTGTTTCAATCACGTCAAAAATCCGTACAGCATCCTTCGCCTTGTTAGTTTGCAGATGGCCGATAAAATGCAGGTTAAGGTCAGGATATTTTATACGCAGGGCCGGATATTTTTCTTCCGCTTCCTGCACGCGGTTTTCGCCGAAGACGCGCTGCCCCTGTTTGAGAAGCGCTTCAATTTTTTCAGTGGGCTGGAATTTGCTCACGGCTACCAGCGTAACGGAGGACGTGTCACGTTTCGCCTGTTTGCAGGAGGAAGCGATGTGAGATTTTACTTCTGCTAAGCTCATATTTTTATGGTGTTATCAGGTGCCGGAGGAAATGAAAGCTGTGGGTGCTGGATCGACAACCTTCGGTCCGCCGGAGCGGATTTCCAGCACGGCAAGGCCGCGTTCGGACAGCCCATCAGGGCGGAAGCGGAAGATGCCGTCGATGCCGGCGAAGCCGCGCGGGTTTGTGATGGCTTCAGATGAATAGGCCGTTGTCGGGTCTGTCGCCGTTCTTGCGAGGACAGAAGCCAGAGCTGTTGCGTCATAAGCGAGTGAGGAGAGGCGTAGCGGCGCTGCCCCGTAATTCTCCTGATAGCGCTTTTCAAAGTCTGCACGCAGGTTGGGGTCGGGCGCAGAAAACCATCCGCCGAACAGGGGCGGGCTGTTCATCAGTGTCTGGTCATCCCAGAGGCCGGTGCCGATAAACTTGACATTGTTCTGGCTGATGCCGTTATTGTTCAGGGCTGTGACCAATGTGCGCAGGCCTTCGCTGCCGAGGGGCAGCATCAGCGCATTGAAGTCAAAAGCATCGCCGCTCTTGTCCTTGGCAAGATCCTGAACGGCAGCCGTCAGGTCAAGCTGTTTGGGAGGATAGCGGTTGATATGGACGACCGATACGCTGCTTTTCTGCAGGGTGCTGATCACGACGTCGGAGTATTCTGTCTGCGGCGCAAAGACGGCGAGTTTGGTATATCCGTGATCCTGCGCATATTTGGCGACGCGCATGACCTGCGTAAAGGGCAGGAAGCCCATAATATAGGTATTGTTGCCGGCAAGCGTCCAGTCGGTCGTGAAAGCAACGATGGGTGTGTGTGTAGGGCTGACAATGGGCTGGATTGCTTTCAGATCATCGGCGAATACGGGGCCGAGGATAAGGGCGCTATGGGCATTGATGGCTGCCTGAGCTGCGGCAATAGAGCCTTCTTTTGTGCTTTTGGTATCACGCGGGACGAGTTCGAAGTTGGCGCTGCCGATATCGAACAAAGCCATTTGTGCCGCCTTCAGCATTGATTGCCCCAACGCGGACTTAGGACCGGTGAGAGGCAGAAGGATAGAAACGATTATTTTCTCATGCGCGACGGCGGGAACTGCTTCAGCAGCAACTGAAGGTACTGACGCGGCGGTTCCTGGCGCTTGGGAAGCGGGCTGTTGTACTCCTGCTGCGGTACTTTGCTGAGACAGGACCTGACGCTGATCCGGAGTCTGCCAGCCGATATTGGGGATGCTGTTCGGGTTGTCGGTCATGATGCCCGTATTGGTGGACGACGAGTAATAGGCACTGCCGCAGCCGCTCAGCAAAAGGGTTGAGAAAAGGATGATTAAAATTTGAAATTTTGCGTATACTCTCAGCAAGGGATGAACTCCATATGGCACATAAAACAACTTCAGATACAGATTCGGACTTGTCCGCAGGACTGTACATTATAGCCACGCCGATTGGTAATATAGAAGACATCACGTTGCGTGCGTTATCAGTATTAGGAAAAGTAGACGCAATTGCCTGCGAAGATACGCGGGTATCAGGCAAGTTGACCTCATACTACGATATACCTGCTCAAAAAGTTCCATACCATGACCATAATGCCGATGAGATACGCCCCCGCCTGATCGCCATGCTGAAAGAAGGCAAACGAGTGGCGTTGATTTCAGATGCGGGTATGCCGCTGATTTCCGACCCCGGCTACAAGCTGGTTTCTCAATGCGCGTCAGAAAACATCCCCATGACGTGTATTCCTGGACCGACGGCCTCCTTAACGGCTTTAGTATTATCAGGTCTGCCAACGGACAAGTTCATGTTTGCGGGGTTTTTGCCGCCTAAATCGGCGGCGCGTCGGACGGCTCTGTCCGAGATCAAGGCAGTGCCAGCCACCTTGGTTTTCTACGAAACGGGGCCACGTTTACTGGACAGTCTTCAGGATATGCAGGCTGTTCTGGGGGATCGTCCAGCCGCTGTGGCGCGTGAGCTGACCAAGAAGTTTGAAGAAGTGAGGAGAGGACCACTCTCAGAACTCGTTGCTCGCTATAAAGAGGAAGAAGATCCTCGCGGTGAAATCGTTGTTATCGTGGGTGCGCCTGTTGCGGGACAGGCGGAGGACTGGACGGAACAGGCCATTGATAAGCTGCTGCTGGAGATGATGGAGGCGAAAAATATGAGCGTTAAAGATGCCTCCGCCTTCGTTGCTGCCAAGTCTGGCTTAAAGAAACGTGATGTTTACCAGCGGGCATTGATATTAAATCAGAAAAACAGATAATTTATATAACCATTTGTAAATAAAGTATTTTTTATTAACTTAATGCACGATATGCGGCCAATATTTTTTTTGCCATTGAGTAAAAAACTAAACTTCCTCTTGACGATATTATGTAGAATCATTATATTATACATAATATAATTTAATGTGAGATTCGCAAGCGTTTAACAGTCAAATACAGGAAGGATATAACAATGGCTAAAGATAAGACAAAGCAGACAGCTGGAGTGGTTCTTAAAGAGAGCGGTGTTAGCGTAGTGCTGCTGGATGGCAAGAAAGTTGCCGAAGTCAGCGCTGATGGCAAAGAGGTCACAACATTTGCTAAAAAGGGGCGTGCGCAAATAGAAGCCGTCACCGCAACTTCAAATGATGGAGCAACCAGTATCAGTGAGGGATTCGATACGGTTGCCCTGAAGGGTGTCACCGTCAAGAAGGCTGCCGATGGCCGCCCTGTTATTTCTGTTCCTGTAGGAACCACCGTCAAAACAGTAAAGGCAAAAAGGTTTTTTAACCGCGGCTAATTTATCCCGTTGATAGGTATCCAATGACTGAAGATGCAGAAAAGGCAGAAGCCAATGGCATTCAGTTGGATGTTAATGAAGATCGAAGCATTATAATACTGGGTGAGAACAGGGTTGAAATCAGCCCTGATGGCAAAAGAGTTACAGCCTATACAAAAGATGGCTTTGAAACAAAAGCCGCCAGTCCCGCCGAAACAGACTCCGAAGATATAGAAGTTAGTATCAGCAACGATCTGAATACGGTTGTTGTAAACGGCGTGACCGTGAGTCAGGCGGATGATGGACAGCTTTTCATTATCGCTCCAGGTGCTAAGGTATCTAATAAACCGCTATCAGAATATAGCGAGATGATTTCCGAAGTGGCGGCTGCGCCTGCGGAAGAGGCCAAGCCGGTTCTTGAGACCGGCCAGAAAATGAAGGATGGCACGATATACATAGGTCGTTTCAAAAGTGCCGATGGAACAGAAAGAGACTGGTTTGCCGCCGCCAAAGATGCAAGAAAGGGGTTTTTCAAGAGAGGCAAGCGGCTTGCATTGAGCTTTAATGATGCAGTATACAAATATGCTCGGAAATCAAAAGCTCATGGTCATAGGGACTGGATGCTGCCTCCCGGAGATGATGACATCAATGGAGCGCCGGATATCCTGAATGCAATGTTTGAAAATAAGGACAAGATTGGTGGATTTGATGAAACAGGATCGAATTATGCCGGATGGTATTGGTCGTCTTCTTCCTTTGTTCATAACGGCGCTTATGGAACTGATCAGCGTTTCAGCGATGGAAAAAAACACCAGCATTTTGTCCACGAAAAGCTGTCCGTCCGGTTTGTCCGGAGCGTGCCCGTAACCCCTTAAATCATCAAAAATCATGGCTGTAACCGGATATCAGAAGGGATTGTTGGCTGAATTTAAAGCGAAATCTTATCTGCGCTGCAAGGGTTACAAAATTCTCGAGCAAAGGTTTAAAACCCCATCTGGAGAGATTGATTTAATTGTAAAAAATGGAAATCTAATTGTGTTCGTCGAGGTGAAGATGCGCAAGACGATGGAGGCTGCCGCGGAAGCCATTCATGAGAAAAACAAGTCGCGTGTCAGACGTGCTGCGGAACTTTACCTGCAGAAGCATCCGGAGTATACTGAGTTTGAGTTGAGGTTTGATGCTTTGGTCATGGCGCCCGGCGCGTGGCCGCAGCACATTCCGAATGCTTTCTAGATAAGGCGAACTTTATTCGCAATATATAAAGCGAACTTTATTCGCAATATTTTAGATAATACGGTCTTGGGGAAGACCTTAAAAGGGGGAGAGAAGATGAAATATCCATTTTTTGGGATTGTTGCAGCTGTGGCGTTGTTGTCCGGTTGTACGCCTGTCGGTCTTGTGGCGGGGGCAGGGGCCTCGCTCGGTGTGGCTTCGTCGCAGGAGGGCGGTGTTCGTGGCGCCCTGACGGATGACGCCATCCAGCTCAAGATCGCCGATCTGTGGTTCAAGAAAAATTTTGATATGTTCCGCAAGCTCAGTACAACCGTCAAAGAAGGGCGCGTGCTGATTACAGGCTCCGTCCCCAATCCAGACATGCGGGTTGAGGCTATCCGGCTGGCGTGGCAGGCCGATGGTGTGCGGCAGGTGCTCAATGAAATTTCCGTCGATGACGGCGGCGGCATATCCGGGGCGGTCATTGACGGCTGGATCACCAGTAATATCAAAACCAAGCTGATGTTCGACAAGTATGTGCAGTCAATCAATTACAACATCGATACGGTGAACGGCAATGTCTACCTGATGGGCGTGGCGCAGGACCAGAAAGAGCTGACCCGCGTGGTGGAATATGCGCGCAATGAGGATCACGTTCACAATGTGGTCAGCTACGTCCGGCTGCGCTATGAAGACCCGAACAATGTCGCAGGAATGGCGCCTAACAATGGATGAAGCGGATCAGGATAATCCCGATCTTTTTCAATCTTCCGACGAGGCCCTACAGTATCTCCGGCATATTGGTCAGGCCGATGATGCTGATATCGATCTCGCGGAAGCGGCGCTGGCGCTGGGGCTGATTTTCCTGCCCGGCCTGCATATCGACCGTTATCGCCAGCATCTGCGTAAGCTTGCCGAACATGTGCAGGAGGAATACCGCTCACGCCTGCGTCTGCAGGAGGAAGATACCCTGCAGCTTCGCGTGCAGGTGCTGCGCAAGATCATCCATGAAGCGCATGGCTATCAGGGCGATGAGAAAAATTATGATGATATTCAAAATGCCAATCTCATCCGCGTCATTGAGCGGCGGAAAGGGTTGCCGGTATCGCTCGGCATCCTCTATATCGTTCTTGCCCGCGAGATGGGGTGGGCTTGTGATGGGCTGAGCTTTCCCGTGCACTTTCTGATCCGGATGGAAAAAGACAGCGAGCGCATTATCCTCGATCCCTTCAGGGAAGGGCACGAGATGAATGCCCATGAGCTGCGGCAGCTACTAAAATCCATCGTCGGCAAAAATGCGGAATTGTCGCATAGTTTTTATAATGCCGTTTCCAACCGCGAAATTCTGGTGCGGCT
>PLXM01000146.1 GCA_003153235.1 Rhodospirillales bacterium | reverse complement strand
CGCTGCCTAACAATGGGATACGTTCTTTTGCCTCCCAAATCCTGAATGTAAGACATGATGCGCCCATCCTTCACTTTCTGTTGTTTTATCGTCATCAGCAGTTTTCTGCTGTCAGCAGGCATGGCACAAGCAGCCGCATATCCATGGGAAGGCGATATACTCGGCGAAGTTGCACATTATACAGTGGCTAAAAATGATACGCTTTACAGTGTTGCCCGCAAATTCGACCTCGGAATTGTGGAGATCATGGCGGCAAATCCCGGTGTCGACACTTGGCTGCCAAAAGAGGGATCTGTGTTGATAATACCTACAGCCTATATCCTGCCGACTATCGGGCATGAAGGCATTGTGGTGGATCTTTCTGGGCTGCGGCTATTTTACTTTCTGGACAAGTGGACAGTGATGACTTTCCCGATCGGTATCGGTATGGATGGCTGGTTGACGCCCACGGGCGCGACGACGATTGTTTTAAAACGCGTTCATCCCTCGTGGACTGTGCCCGAGGCAATTCGCAAGGTGAAGCCCAATCTTCCAGCTTATGTACCGGCGGGGCCAGACAATCCGCTGGGAGACTATGCCATGAACCTTGGGTGGAACGGGTTTCTTATTCACGGTACCAACAGGCCTTTCGGTATCGGCAGGCGTTCCAGCCATGGCTGCATGCGCTTGTATCCTGAAGACATAGCGGCACTGTTTGCCGACGTGCCAAAGGGGACGCCGGTTACTATCATCGACTTCCCTTACAGACTTGCTTGGAAGAATGACACGCTGCTGCTGCAGATCACGTCATCGCAGAAGCAGGAGGATGAGATATCAAAGCATAAGCCTATGTCTCAGGATGATATCCCGCAGGTATACGGAGATGTCCTCCAGATAGCAGGACCATCGGCAAAAATAGACTGGAATGCCGTTCACGCTGCCGTCATGCAGCGCACAGGGATCCCTGTTGCTATTGCCACAAGAGAAATGGCCGTTCAGAAAAAGTAAGCGCGCTTACTTGTCCTGGCTTGCCTGGAACATTTTGTCAGCTTTTGCGCTGGCGCCTTCGGCATCACTCTCTGCTTTGCCTGCGTCAGCATCTGCTTTAGTCGCTGCATCTGTTGCCTTTTGGGCGGCGTCAGCAGCAGCTTTAGCTTCCTGTGCAGCAGTAGCAGCATCATTTTTTGCCTGCTCGGCCATATCGTGCGTTTCTGTCAGAAGCGCGCGGTCGTCTTTGCTGAGGTGTTGTGTGCAGCCGGCGAGAGCCATCACTGCGAGGGCAACGGGAACAAGTGCATAACGTTTCATATATTTTCTCCTTTTGAATGAGCCATTACGGGCTTCTTTATAAGACCATAAATTGTTTAAACAATGATAAACTGACATTTACCGTTATTCTGGAAATAAATGTTCACCAAATGTCAATTTTAAATCTGCTAGATTTGTAAGGCATAAAAAGGAGGCCGCATGAAATTCTTAAAAAATCCATGGAAAACAGTTTCAGTACTGGTGATGGTCAGCCTTGCGGCATGCAACGGAGGCAACCGTTCTTTTGGCAAGAACTATAGCAATGTGGCGCCGTCTGTGGCGGCTGACGCACTGTTGATCGATGCGAATCCGGCGGGGAATTACGAGATTTATAAAGTTGCGGGCGGCATGGCGCAGCAGCTGACCAATGACGGTCAATATGACAGCTGGTGGGCCAAGGCATCACCCGGCGGCACGACTTTCCTTTTTTACCGGACGCCAAGGGGCGTGCATGACCGCGACTACGGCAAGACAAGCCTGTGGATGGCAAATATTGACGGCAGCAATGTGCATCAGGTTTTGCCCGTGCATGCCAATAACTGGCCCATGCATGGACATGCAGAATGGTCCCCTGACGGCAGCAAGCTTGTCATGTTCGGCGGTGCCGGTATCGTTATTACCGATACGAATGGCAATGTTCTGGGGCAGGTGGCTAACGGCATTGATCCCAGCTGGAGCGCGAATGGCCAGCAGATCGTTTATATCAGCTGCGATAACTATCCAAAGTGCGGCTCCGGCAAGTTCAGGGTATATATCGCCAATGCTGACGGCAGCGGGTATCGCCAGTTTGAAAACTTGGACAGGCATGCAAATGATCCGTATATGTCACCAGATGGCAGATATGTTTCGTGGATCAGCAGCGAACCTTTTCATTTCCTGACGTGGGACTTGATGATAGCTAATGCAGATGGGAGCAATGCTCATCCTCTCGTTTCGGACGGGAATATCAATTCAAAGCCCAATTGGTCAGCGGATGGTCTGGTATACTTTCACAAAACAGAACCAGGATTGTATAAAGGATTTAGCGTGTGGTCTGTTCACACCGATGGAACAGAGCTGACGTGGGTTGGTGCCGGCATGCCGCCGGGCAGCGAGTATCCTGCTGTGATTCCGTTGCGGTGATAAATAATTACATATATAAGAAATATTTATATATACTCAGAGCGCAGGGTCTTCTTATAACATGCGTATAACGTAAGGGTTATAAGATGACTATGTCTATATGAAAATATAAGTAGTGAACGATAGAATGTCCGAACAATCTCCAGCAACTCTTGATTATGCGCGTTCAAGGCAAAAGCTTGACCTTGCGTCAACCGTTCATCAAATAAGGGCCAAGACAGGCAGCTCTGTCGGGTTCCTCCCTGAGTGGATGAAACTGAACGTTGGGCAAGGTCGGATCTTGTTTAATGAATATCTGGAGATGAGGCTATGGGACCCGGAATTCTGCGCGCGTTCCGACCTGAAAGAATTCGTTGGCAACTGGGGCATGAGAAGAATCTGGAAGATGGCTAACTTCGTGCCCGGAGTTCAGGTTCTGGCTACTAACAAGATTGCCGCATCGGCCATTCTTGAGGCATATGGGCTTTCCGTGCCGCATCAAGCGGGGCTGCATGCCGTGAGTGTCGTGCCGGGTCACGGCAGGACGTCAACGCCTGAAGCTCTTGAGTCGTTTCTGCTGCAGGATCTTTCTTATCCTGCTTTTGGCAAGCCGCTATCGGGCAATCAGAGTCTGGGTTCTGTGAGTCTCAACTCACGTGATGCATCGTCCGGTATGCTGGTTGGTCAGGATGGAAAGAAGATAGCTGCAAAAGCGTTGGCTCATGAAATTCATGACAACTATGCAACAGGCGGATACATATTTCAGTCAAGACTGATCCCGCATGAAGCTGTGCGCGCCGTTTGCGGCGAACGTACGGCTACTGTCCGTGTGCTGACGATAGCGGGATCGCAGGGCCCCAGCGTTTTCAGGGCATGCTGGAAAATCCCTGCCGGCGCTAACGGCGTGGATAATTTCTGGCGTCCGGGGAACCTTCTGGCGTCACTCAATCTCGAAGATGGTACAATCCGCCGCGTTGTGTGCGGTTCCGGTCTTGCGATGACCGAAGTTGACCAGCATCCTGACACGCACACACGTCTTTTAGGGATGAAAGTGCCGCTGTGGGAAGAGATTTGCGCGGCAGCCCTCGCCGGGGCTGCGGCTATGTCAGACTTTGGCCTGCTGGGATGGGACATTGCAGCAACATCTTCCGGTGCAGTTATTGTTGAAGTCAACGATACGCCGGATGTTGTCATGCATCAGATTACTGATCGGCGCGGGATTCTGGAGTCCGCATTTCAGAGGTTCATGGAGGAGCGCCGTCAAGCAAGGAATTTCTGGAATGCGAATATACGCGCCGCCGCCAGAAAAGAATATTCCCCTTCAGTCTGGTTTTCACCGCTAGAAAAATAGCTGCTGATTTATATTTTTGGATAGGGCATGTATGCAGAACGCTTAAGGGAGGCTATGCCGTATACATTTCTTGGCGGCGCCGTTCCTTTGGTTTGCCCGACCAGTCTGTCGATAAGCTTATTGACAAACCTGGACTGTGTCATCCGTTTGGAGAGTGAATTGTATATGGATGACAGAGACAATGATAACCGCTGCTTCTTTTCAGGCGGGAGAGATTGTCCGCTGATCGCAGCGTCGATTCCCTGACGGAGGCCGACAAGGGAATGGGGGCTGCCGACGGTTTTTATTGCAAAAATAATTCCTTCATCATACCCCCACCGGCTGACCAGATCAGAAGACGAGCGTACCTGAATTAATCTGTTGCCGGGCGGTGATGAAACGCCGGGAATAAGATTCTCGACGCAGTCTTTAATTTTTTTTGTCGGACCCGGGCTGTTAAATGCCCATATCTTTTTTACATTCAAAGTTGAGCCGACTGTTCTGGCAAGGTATCCGCCCAGTGAATCGCCGGTGAATTCCAGTTCTGAAGCCTTTAGACCGTTTTCCTTGCAGGCATTTTGCACGAAAGCCAGCGCTTTCCAGTATTGATGCGGTAGAAATCTCAGGCCAATTTCGATGTCTGCGGACAAATCTTTTTTATCTGAAAGTTTGTCCGTGCCGCGGAAGGCGACCATATATTTTGATTCTCCCGCCTGAAGGGGGCCTGTTCTCTCGTAAATTCGCGCAAAGAACCCTGATGTTTTTGCCTCATCGGGCGAGGAGCTCATAAAAACTTTCCAGCCCTGCGGTGCATCGCTGACGGGATCGGAAACATGCGCCGCCAGCTCCATCACTTTTTCGGCCTGAAGCAGAAGCGCTATCTGTGCAGCATCCAGCTTTTTGCTTTTATTGTCTAATGGCAATTCTCGCCCCATTTGAACTAAACAATCCCATCTGACATTCTACATATGCAGTCGTAAAAATTTCGTTAGCGGGAGGCGATAAATGAGCCGGTCCGCCAAGGGATATTCATAAAGCGGCCATGGCCGGGCCATCTCATTTAAAAACAGACACTTGATGCAAGAGTTGATTTTTTTCCGGCAAAGGTGGAAAGTCTACTTATTATAATTACACACAAAATAAGTGAACCAAGGCATAAAAGGACATCTGCACATGAAAAAATTTATACTCCTCATCTCGCTATTATTGCTATCCACGCCGGCGTTCGCCGATGTATCCGTCAGCGTAACAGCGTCGGGGGCATGGCCGACGGTAGGGGACTCGCATGTCAATTCAATCTATTTCAACATTGTAAACAACGGCCAGAAGCCCATCACACTGCAATCATTAAGCTCACCATCCGGAACGGTATCTCTCTACACAAGCATGCAGCATGAGCTCAATACACCCATGCAGCCTCTTCAGTCAGTTATAATTGCACCGGGTGAATTGGTCTCATTTGTGCAGAACCACAACTGCATAATGCTGGAAAATCCAAAGTCGCCTTTGAAGGTGGGCGATACAGTCAATCTCACGCTTAATTTTGATGAAGGCAGCACAACGGTAGGCATACCTGTATTGCCTGTATCGGGCGGGCGGGCGCTTCCTGTGCCAACACCTAAGAATGGGGGAAATTAAGGCTAATAGAGATTATATCTTTAATAGTATTATCACTTACGTTTATTCCTGATCCAATGCCGCCAGCTGTAATGAAGCACGGATGGCGCTGATAATTTTTTTCTTGTCATACGGCTTGGGCATACACGCATAGGCGCCTGCTGCTATGGCGTCTACTTCCACCTGTGGGGACCATGAAGTTGTTATCATGATGATGGGGATGCTTTTGTACAAAGGCATCTGCTTGAGGTGCTTTACTGTCTCGATAGCATCCTTCCCATACAGCATGCGGTCGAGGAGGATGACGTCAATATCATGATGCGCTTCCAGCATTCTTAAGGCAGCACCTCCGTCATCGGCAAGAATAAGTTCAAACCCCGCATTCTTGAGGAGAGCATCCAAAAGTTGGAGATTGATGTCTTGATCATCTACAGCCAGTACTTTGATGTTATTTGTCATGATGCTTATTTACGTTGTCTTTCGGGTGATTTTGGATTTCTTTGGAAGATTAAGTGGCGGTGGGTGTAGTCCGTTGATAAAGCTTTTCGGCTATAAACTCAATCAAAATTTTTAGCGCTATTCACGTCTGGCAATGCGCCTCGTCATCATTTGAAGGGTTAGGGATTTGATCGCGTAGCGCGCCGGGCAGCGCGTGCGGCGGTGACGTTGCATTGCGCCGTGGCGCGATCCACTGCCATCATGGCCTCCGCTTCCGCTATGATGATAGGTGTGAAACGGCGGCGGTCGTCTGTCATGCTGTCAAAGTTTTCTGCTGTGCGAAATGACCATGTCGGATCGAAAGGGTAACGATGGATATAAGCTACCATTTCGACGCCAGTTTCTGTCTCTTTAGCGCGCGAAATCACCTGATAGCAGCCACCGTCGATGTGACGATAAAAATTTCCCTGAGTGGTTGGGGGTAATAAAAAGACATCTTTCTCCATACGCGATGTCATGATGCCTCCTTTCGAAAATTCAAGTGACAGGATCCAATATAAACGCTTAATGTAAAATGGCGGTCGATAGTAGGATTCGAACTCACGGTGATCTTTAAAAAACTTTTGTCATCTTCCGGTCATTCAGAGCTTCAAATTATCATTTGAGGGCCGATTTACAAAGCTTTTTGTTATCTTGTGACTTTGGTGCAGGAAGAATTCTGGCCTGAGAAAAGTTCGCTTTGACTCTATGCCTGGCATGGAGTCATTCAAAAAAATAATGGGTAAAGAAATTTTTTTAATCTCACGCTCTGAGCTACCTAGTCCAGCGTGCGCTTATAACGCCTCATTGCAATAATCGTTATGACAATCATGAAAATGAATAGCGGCCACAGGTTTGGCCAGATTTCGTGGAAGCCATTTCCTTTTAATAGTATGCCGCGCACGATACGCATGAAATAGGTGACTGGCAGGAGAGAGCCTATGGCTTGCGCCCACAACGGCATACCGCGAAATGGGAACATATAGCCGGAAAGAAGGATCGAAGGCAGAGTCATCATCATGGACATCTGCATGGCCTGCATCTGGTTTTGCGCGCTGGCCGACAGCGTAAAACCGAGCGCCAGATTACAGGCGATAAAGATAACCAGCACCGCCGATAACAAGGTAAGGCTACCGATAATAGGCACATTAAATAGTACTTCCGCCGCTGTAATAATGACGGCTGATTGGATATAACCGATGATGACGTAGGGTGCGATTTTCCCTGCCATGACCTCGATGGGTTTCGCCGGCATGGCGAGTAGGTTTTCCATCGTACCGCGTTCGCGCTCGCGGGTGATAGCGAGCGCTGTCATCATGATGCCCGTCAGCGTGAGGACAATACCCATGAGCCCCGGCACAATGTTATAGCGCGAAAATCCTTCAGGGTTATATGTGCGGTGAACAAGAACGGTGGCAGGGTCTGGCGTTCCCTGCAGCCCCGCAAGAGGACCCGTCAGGTCATGGCTGAATGCTGACTCCAGAATACCGCTAACGGAGCCCATGGCGCCCGCTATGGCGACGGGGTCTGTGGCATCCGCTTCAATCAGAATCTGTGGCCGGCTTCCGCGCACAAGGTCGCGTCCGAAGCCTTCGGGAATCGTCACCACGAATTGCATGCTGCCTTCCTGCAACAGGCGGTGGCCTTCTTGCTCTGATGTGACGTTGCGGTCGATGGAGAAATAGGCAGAGTTATTAAGCCCGGCCAGAAAACTCCGCGCAAACTGCGAATGATCCTGTGCGATAACGGCGGTCGGCAGGTGTTTCGGGTCTGTGTCGATGGCATAGCCGAACAGGATAAGCTGCATCAGCGGTATCAAAAGCATCATCATGAAAGTTGTACGGTCGCGGCGAAGCTGAATAAACTCTTTCATCATCACGGCGCGCATACGGTAGAATGAAAATATCCCCCGGCTCATGCTGCGATATTCCCGTTTGAATTGTTTTGGCTGAAGTTATCCTTAGCCGCATCCATGTAATGAATAAAGACGTCTTCCAGGCTGGAGGCTGACCCCGACCACTGATAAGCCGGATTGTCGCGGTAAGGCTTAATGGCTTTTTCAAGCGCGGTTTTATCCGTTCCGCTGACATGGAGTTTGTCTCCAAAGGGCGCGATGGTGCTGACGGCGGGATCTTTCATCAGTTTTTCCATGAGGGCCATCAGGTTTTCACCTTGCACAATCCAGGTTGTAAGTCCTGCATGGTCAATCACTTCGGCCACAGTGCCAAAGGTGACAATCTTTCCGTAGGCCATATATATGATTTCATGACAGCGTTCCGCCTCGTCCATATAGTGCGTCCTGACCAGCACGGTCATTCCTTTTGCCGCGAGGCGGTGGATCTCGTCCCAGAACTCGCGCCGCGCCTTTGGATCGACGCCAGCGGTCGGCTCGTCGAGCAGCAGCAGCTTCGGTCGATGCATGATGCAGGCGGCGAGCGCGAGGCGCT
>PLXM01000198.1 GCA_003153235.1 Rhodospirillales bacterium | reverse complement strand
TTGCGGTCGATCAGGCGGGTGAAGATGCCGCCCAGCGTTTCGATGCCCAGCGACAGCGGGGTGACATCGAGCAGGAGGACGTCCTTGACGTTGCCTGAAAGAACGCCGCCCTGAATGGCAGCGCCGTCGGCCACGACTTCATCCGGATTGACGCCGCGGTGCGGCTCCTTACCGAAGAAATTTTTGACCAGCTCTATCACCTTAGGCATACGCGTCATACCACCGACGAGAACAACTTCATCGATCTTGGAGACGTCGATGCCGGCATCTTTGATCGCGGCTTTGCAAGGCTCGAGCGTCTTCTGGATCAGGTCATCAACCAGCGCCTCAAGTTTGGCGCGGGTCAGTTTAACACTCAAGTGTTTCGGGCCATTCTGATCCGCAGTGATGAACGGCAGGCTCACTTCCGTCTGCGTTGCGGAAGACAGCTCGATCTTCGCCTTTTCCGCCGCTTCCTTCAGACGCTGTAACGCAAGCTTATCCTTGCGCAAGTCAACGGTATTCTCTTTTTTGAACTCGTCCGCGAGGAAATCGATGATACGGCTGTCGAAGTCCTCACCACCGAGGAAGGTGTCGCCGTTGGTCGATTTGACTTCGAATACACCGTCGCCGATTTCAAGCACGGACACATCGAACGTGCCTCCGCCAAGGTCGTAGACAGCGATGGTGCCCTGGTTTTTCTTATCAAGACCATAGGCCAGTGCAGCCGCTGTCGGCTCATTGATGATCCGCAGAACTTCAAGACCCGCGATACGCCCGGCGTCCTTTGTTGCCTGACGCTGGCTGTCGTTGAAATAAGCGGGAACAGTGATGACCGCCTTGGTCACCTTTTCACCGAGGAAATTTTCGGCAGTCTCTTTCATTTTCTGCAGGATCATCGCGCTGATCTGTGAAGGTGCATACTTCTCGTCATCAATCTGCACCCACGCATCGCCGTTATCGCCTTCGATAATCTTGAACGACGCCTTTTCACGCATCTTCTTCACTTCAGCATCGTTGAAACGGCGGCCCATCAGGCGCTTGATTGAAAACAGCGTCTTGTCCGGGTTGGTGACCGCCTGACGTTTTGCAGGCTGACCGACAAGACGTTCCTCCTTGCCGTTTGCATCCTTCGTGAAAGCCACCATCGATGGGGTCGTGCGCGCGCCTTCAGAATTTTCTATAACCCTAGCCTTGTCGCCTTCCATGATGGAAACGCAAGAGTTTGTCGTACCTAAGTCTATACCAATGATTTTACTCATGTTTTACTCTCCTTTTCTGCGGCAGATTTAGCCGGACGGCCTCAAAACCCAAGCACCGTCCTCAAAATCCCCATATACCTTTGATGATTCAGGTTGTTTTCGTGAAGAAATTACACCCTATTCATGTCAAAGGAAAGACCATTCTGTAACGAAAATTTGTCAAAAATGAGGCAAAAAATCTGCGTAAAAAATTATTTTTATTCTGTTAAAAAAATCGATTCCATTATCGATTATCCGTAATATTTTTTAAAAAATATTAACCAAATCAATATATTATGGATTTTGCTTTTTATTGATATGAAAATGTTGTACAGTCCACACGTCGTAATCTAGACAACCCCAACAACGAAACAAAAGGACTCAAGACCATGTTGAACTCACTCTTCAAAAAAGCTGCTGAAGCCATTGTTACCGGCATTGCAGTACCAGCTGCCGTAAAAGCCGCAGATAAATACGGCCCTGTTCTTCTCGAAGTAGCCAAAGAAAAAGGCCCTGAAGTTGCTTATGCAGTAAAAGAGAATGCTGCTGTAGCCGTTCAGATCGTCAAGGCAAAATTCGGCAAGTAATCCCGCTGGATATAGTCCGATAATAAAAAAGCCCCTGGGAAAACCGGGGGCTTTTTTATTATTGACGATCAACAATCACATTTGGTGATTATTGATTAAATCGAGCCTTCAACCCATTTAAACAGTTCCGACTTCGGTAACGCGCCGACCGTCTGCGCGATGACTTCACCGTTCTTGAAGATCATCAGCGCGGGAATGGAACGCACGCCGTAACGGCTGGGCGCTTCGGGGCTTTCATCGACGTTTACTTTAACAACCTTGACCTGACCGCCTTTTTCAGCCGCCAGAGCATCAACGCTGGGACCCAATGAACGGCATGGACCGCACCATTCCGCCCAGAAATCCACCAGTACTGGCAAATTGGACTTTAGTACTTCTGATTCAAAATCGCTGTCTGTAACCTGTTGTGTCATGCTCATATCCTCCTTCTGCTTATATCTTCGGGTTGCGGGGCGGCTGCGGCTTGCTGCCCGGCGTTGTCTCAAGGCTCTTGAGGGACTCTGCCACAAGCTTCTCGAGGCTGCTCTTCGGCACAGCGCCGACAGCGCCGTAAATAGCAACGCCGTCCTTCAGTGTCACCAGCGTCGGGATGCTCTTGACGCCGAAAGCAGCCGCCAGCCGGGGGCTCTCTTCAATATTAACCTTCACGACCTTTACTTTATCCTTATTCTCTTCGGCGAACTTTTCCAGCGTCGGCGCCATAGATTTGCAGGGTCCGCACCAGTCGGCGTAAAAGTCGATCAGAACAAGTTTGTCTGATTTTACGACTTCGCTCTCGTAGTTCTTGTCATTGACCTGCGTGGTGTGTGCTGATGTCATGTTGTCGTCCCTCCGGCGGTTCTGCTGTTAAGAACCCACAGCCTAAACTATAGCATATAAGGGTCAAGGAGTTTTTCGGAAAGCGGCATCAATGCAGGCCCGTCTGTCCACAACAGTGCACACTTAATTGCATGCTTTGGATAAATATTCTGAATAACTGAGCTGTAAGCCGCCATTTGTTTCAGATAGATAGCTGGCACATCCTCGGGCTTCTTGGGCGGCGGGCGGTTGGTCTTGTAATCAATAATGAGTACTTCCTTATCGGTCACCAAAACCCTGTCCATCTGGCCGGAGAGAATCTTATTCCCCGCCTGCCCAACCACAGGGACCTCGGCGCGCGATCCGGTGCCAAAGATCGCGGCAAATTCCGGATGACGCAACACGGAGAGAATTTCCACCGCTAATGCGGCTTGCGCATCGGTCGGCATGGCGAGGCGCGGGCGTGACAGATAATGCGCCACAGACTTTTCCCACTTAGCAGGCGGCAACTGCGGCAGTATTTCGAGGATCTGGTGAACAATGATCCCGCGACGGAAACGCCAGCCGTCATCCTCGACCAGTGGGCCTTTCATTGCCGGTTCGTTATCATCCGGTCTGGAGGGTGCGAGCGGCTGAGACGGCGCAGGCTCTTCCGGCAAGGGCTGGCTGACCCACGTGGGCAGCGGTGCACGTATTGCATCTGTTTTCCGGCGGGCAGTTGCTCCAGACGAAGCTCCCTTAGCCGCTTCGCCTTCCGCAGCTGCCTCCTGCGGATGCTCAAGACGACGCGCCTTCAGATCATCATCGAAGGGCACTTCAACAGCAGCAGCCGGAAATGCCGAGCTGACCAGATTGTACCAGCAATCCGGCTTAGGCCCGCGCACACCATGATAGCCGCATATATAAAGCCTGTCCTCGGCACGCGTCAACGCCACGTAGAGCAGGCGGCGGTATTCCTCCTCCTGCCGCTCATGGGACGTCGCCTTCCTTGCAGTATAGGCCGATGCCTCGAACTCCTGACGCGGCGACCATAACGGCACGCCTGTTTCATCTTCCGGCCAGAGCAGATGTACACGACCCTTGTGATGGTCGTGCATTTTCTTCACCGTATCCGGCAGGAAAACGATCGGCGCCTGCAGCCCTTTGGAGCCGTGCACTGTCATGATGCGCACAAGGTCGGCCTTACCCGGGTCCTGCTCGCGCTTGATCTCGGCCTCGCCGCGCGAAAACCAGTCGACGAATTTCTGCAGCGACGGCGTGTGGCTTTGCTCGTAGTGCAGGCAGCTGTTCAGAAATTCATCCAACGCATCCTGAATATCAAAACCCAGCCGCCCATAGAAAGCGCGCCGTCCGCTGGTCTTGTCCGCAAAACAGGGCGTATTCAACACTTCCGCAAAAAACGCATAAGGCGTGACCAAACCCGCCTTGCTGATCCAGCCCTGCAGCCATTGGGCAAGGCTCGGATTCTTCCGCCGCACAGATTCCCAAAGCGTGGTGCCACGCCCATAGCTCAAATGATAAAGTTCTTCTTCTGTCAGCCCGACCAGCGGCGACTTCAGCAGGCTCGCCAAAGTCAAATCATCGCGCGGCAGCAGCGCGAATTGCGCCAGCGCCAGCAGGTCCATCACTGCGATTTCCTGCGTCAGCGTCATGCGATCGACACCCGCCACGGGCACATCGCGACCCTTCAGGGCACGCATCAGCAATTCAACAAACGGCCCGCGCGACTGCACCAGCACCATTACATCTCCTGCGCGGATAGGTCGTGCACGCGATGCCAGCATTTCTTTTTTATCAAGCCAGTCTTTTATCGTATCTGCTATCTTTTCTGCCAGGCGGCTGACTGCGTTATCCCCCGCATCTACTTCCGTCGGCATCTGCCATGGTTCCGGCTGATCGCGCTTCTCCGTCTTGATCAGCGGCCACAGTTCAACCAGTCCCGCGTGACCGGTGCGGGTATGAAGATGCAGAACATCCCGCTCGGCCACCCCTTTGCGCGCCTGCGGGTTGCTGAAAACGCTATCCACAACTTCCAGTACCGTACGCGTGGAACGGAATGAATACTCAAGGAAAATTTCCCAACCTTCCTGTACCTCATTGACGCGCTCGCCAAAAAATTTCTGCATCCGCGCAAACTCATACGGATCTGCGCCCTGAAAGCTGAAGATGGATTGTTTTTCATCACCCACAACAAACAGCGTGCGCAATATATCCTCACGCGATCCACGTCCGGCAAAAAACTCCTCACTCAGCGCCTCAACGACGCGCCACTGGTTGCGGCTGGTATCCTGCGCCTCGTCGACGAGAATGTGATCGATCCCTTCGTCCAGCTTAAACAGCACCCACGGCACCATCTTTTCTTCCGACAAAAGTTCGCAGGCCTTGATGATCAGGTCATCGAAATCAAGCTTGTCCCGAAAACGCTTGTACTGGGCATAACGCCCGACCATCGCTGACGCCACCGTCAGCAGCGCGGCATTAATTTTGGCAAGGCGCAAGGCGCGCAGCTCTTTCTGGAATTCATCAAGCCGTTCAGCCTCGCGCTGCATTACTTCGATGATATCCGGATAAATCTTCACCGCCTGCTGCGTCGCCAGCTTCTTGGCAATCTCGCCTGTACTGATAAAAAAGGCCTGACAATAAAAACTGAAGAATTCGCCGCGCCGTTTGGGCTGTTCCAGCCATGACTGCAGATACGCTGCCTTGTCCTGATCGGTCTTACTGCCCTGCAAAAGCGCTTTCAGGGCCTGTTTCAGCTCCTTTTCCTGCGCATCCGTTAGTTTTGATGCGCGGATAAGGACATCTTCCTCGGTAATCTTCTCGGGCAGATTAAGATAGCGGTAGATGGCTTTGATCGTCTTCCCGGCATGACCTTCCGCATCGCCGTGATGCTTGAGGATTTCCGTCAGCAGGCTGCGCTTCGACATGATCTGCTGCATCAGCGCCGACATTGTGTCCGAGTCAAGGTGAAGCGCCAGCTGATTGAATGACTGCGCCAGTATCGTGTCAGCATTATTGCGGGATTCATCAATGATCCCATGCAGACAACGCGTAAGATACTCGATTGCATCTTGCTCATCCATCAGCTCAAAATGTGGTGGCAATCCCGCTTCAATGGGGAAACGTTTCAGCACTGACTGGCAGAACGAATGCAGCGTCATGATTTTCAGCCCGCCTGGCGTATCCAGCACACGCGCGAACAAGCGCCGTGCCTCCTCCTCGATCTCTGCCGTGGGGGCAACGCCGATCAGTTCCTGCAGTTCTTTCCGCAATTCAACATCATTCTTGACCGACCAGCCGCTCAAGCGTTCATAAATCCGGTTAGACATTTCTGCCGCTGCCGTCTTGGTGAAAGTCAGACACAAAACTTTACCTGGCTGTGTTGCAGGTTCCTTGCTGATACGTGGCAGCATCAGACGCAGCACGCGGTCAATCAGGACCTTCGTCTTACCAGTTCCCGCCGATGCACCAACCCAGACGCTGCGCTGCGGATCTGACGCCGCCGCTTGCTTGATGCCCGCATCTTCGCGTTTGAAAGCTTTCGCGGTCATGCAGCTTCTTCCTCATCACCCGACACGCCCCATTCTTTAGTGCGAGCGAGATGTTCATAGTCGGAAAAGCGCGGCTTGGCATCCGCATGCGGCTGACTTAAATATGATGTTGCCTGGTCATCAAACCGTGCGACAAGTTCTTTCAATCCCGCCTCAGCATCCGTGACCATTTCACCAACGCTGTAATCTTTCGGGTGGATGGATTTTTTTTCAACCGGCACGCGCCCGCTGCCCGTCACCTTCCAGTAGACCAGCTCATTGACGGTGCCCGTGGCGATATCCTTAAATCCGCCGCGCTCCAGCATCAAAGCCTCCAGCGGCAGCTGGGGCGACAGACCAGATTTAACCGCGCTGTTCTCGGGCGTAAAACCAGATTTGTAATCGATGATCGCATAAGAACCATCGCGGAACTTATCGATGCGGTCGGCTTTACCCGTGAGCGTGAATGGCCCTTGCGCAGCTTGAAACTGCCAGCTGCCTGATGTTTCGGTCAGATATGGCTTTGCCCGTTCGCGCCACTCGCGCTCCTGACGGATAAACTCCGTGACAATCTTCCCAAAACGTGGCCACCAGAATGCCTCGACCTCCTGCGGGATACGCATATCTATCAACGCGGCACGCCCAAAATCCTCCAGCTGTTTCTCCGCATCGGGCGGCAGCTTGTCGGGAAAAGTCGTAATGAATTTTTCCAGCGCGGCGTGAATGAACGTTCCGCGCTCCGCCCCGCCAGGATCGGCATCAACGGGATCAAGCGCCTTTAAATCCAGCACATAACGCGCATAAATCTGATACGGGTCACGCATCCAGCTCTCGATCTGCGTGACGGAGAGTTGTCGCGGTCTTGCAGCAACCGGCGGCGTCGGTGCCGGACGTGAAATAGGCGTCACAGCGGCAGGCGTGTCCATATCCCTCACCCACTGGCGGTATTTCAGCGCAGGCGCCTCCGGCCACTCCAAGCCAACAGCTTTTAACACCGTTTCAAGGCGCAGCAGCCAGCGTGCGGGAACAGTCGGCGTACCGTCAACTTTTTTTGAGCGCGTGATAATCACTTCCGGTGCCGTGCCCGCCTGCACGAAATCATGCGC
The DNA here is from genome assembly GCA_003153235.1 of Rhodospirillales bacterium. Taxonomy (GTDB): domain Bacteria; phylum Pseudomonadota; class Alphaproteobacteria; order Micavibrionales; family UBA2020; genus PALSA-926. The sequence continues at coordinate 3,542 of PLXM01000198.1, read as the reverse complement.
GGCGAGACTAATACTTTTCTCCGGAGACGGTAAGCCGAATTTTTTGCGCATCGGGCGCGACATCCATGGGTCATGCGCCGGCAGATCGGGCCATGTGCCCTCGTTCAGCCCGCCAAGGATAACCATGTCGGCGCAATAAAGCCGCGCCTCAATCTGACCGAGAATGCTCAGGCGCGGATGCGTGCCATATCTTGAACGCACCGTCTGCGACTTCAACAGCGTGCCGAGCAGAGACACGTAATGCTCCGGCGACATCGGCGGCACATCACGCGACGATTGCAAAAGGTCATTCAGGAACTCGCTCGCCGCCTCGCCTGCCTCTCCCTGCCACAACCGCCCCGGGCCGCTTTCATTCACCGTCGTCGCCAACACTTCGGCCATACGGATATGACAGGTCAGCATGACCGGAAACGGCGTTGCGTTGGGAGATGTCATCATCTCGGTAAATTCGTGCATTTGAAATTCGATCTTATCAAGCCATTGCAGGAGAGGCTCCTTCTTTGACTTTAACAACGCGACAGCATCGCGCAGCCCCTGGAATCCTTTCGACGGTCGCGGGCCGCGCAGGGCCCACTGGTCAAGCGCCTGCACCATCTCGCGCATTTCTTGCGGTGGCAGCCCTGCCGCCATATACGGATGTTTGAGAAACGACAGCAGCGTAACCGGTGCCAGCGCTTCCTCCGCCATTTCCGCCGTCAACATCAGCCATGTACCGACAGAAAGCTCCGTCAGCGGCTGCCCGCCGGAGTCATCAACATTGATGCCCCAGCGCTTCAGGCTCAACGACACGCGCCGCGCAAGACGGCGGTCCGGCGTAATCAGCGCACAGGTTTTTGCAGGCGTTTCCAGCGCCTCGCGCATAGTAAACGAGATAACATCCGCCTCTTCCTGCGGCGTATCGCAATCAAGGCGCAGGAATCCGTCTAGCGCCTGCGGAGAAATTTCATTAATCGTCAGCTTCCGCCAGTTCTCGGTGGTATCAGCGGGGCGCATAGCCTCAGACATCAGCTTCACACGGCTTTCATTGACTACTGTTTTCTTTTTAAGCTCCCAGCTGTGTACGGCATCACGTTCGATACCCGCCAGCCGCAGCAGTTTTTTCAGATTAAACTGCGGATGATCTTCGCCAAGCTGGTCCCAGCTGAGCGTATCCATACCCATGTCTAACCCCGGCAATATCAATGCGCCTTGCGGCAACCTAGCCACAAGCGCCAACAGCTCAGCAGCAGCCGGAACAGTGATCGTGAGCGGATCGCCAACAGCAATCACAGGCTTCTGCGGCGGATGCTTTTCCCATGCCCTGACCTGCGCTTCAAGCAACAGATTACGCCGTGCCGCATAATCGATCACGCCGCGTTCACCCAGTATGGCGGGCCAGTGTTCAGTCAGGATTTTGAGAAATTCGAGCGTCTTCTGCCAGTGCCCGGCGAATTCTTCCGGCACCAGTTTCGCAAGGCCTTCAAAGCCAAGACGTTCGGTCTGCACTTCATCGAGAAAATTGCCAAGCTCGTGCGCGAGGGCGACTGCCTGATCAAAAGACTGCGGCAGGTTTGCATTTTGCCCGGCTTTCTGGATGGTTTTTGCCAGCAACAGCTGCCGTTCCAGCCGCGAAATTGCGGGCGGAATATCGAGACTTTCTTCCACAGCCGATGCTCCTGAAACCGCATCGGCTTCCTCTGCCGCATGGAATAACGCCATTTCCTCGGCATCAATATCACCGATCGGATGCAGCACAGGCAGGAGGATGGCCTTGCCTCCCGACAGGCGCAGAAACGCCTCGCGCAACGTACGGCAAGCACGGCGACTAGGTAACAGGATGGTATAATCGGTCAGCTGCAGCGGATTATCCACGGACGCTTCGCGTCCTGAACCTACATCAGGCGCCTTCGCGCCGGACGCTTCGCATCCTGAATTTATATCAGGCGCCTTCGCGCCAGCACGCTCCAATATCCCCTGCGCCAGAGCGTCGGCGAAGGAATAGCCTGCGGGAATGTTGTAGACGGTTGGTGACACCTAGTTCACCGCCCGCACTTCCTCAACTTCGGGGATGAAGTGCTTCAGCATGTTCTCGATGCCGCTTTTCAGCGTCGCGGTGGAACTCGGGCAGCCCGCGCAGGCGCCGCGCATATGCAGGTAAACGACGCCGCCTTCGAAAGACGAAAACACGATATCGCCGCCATCCTGCGCGACAATCGGGCGGATGCGGGTATCGAGCAGTTCCTTGATCTGCTTGACGATCTCATTGTCATCTGCAGAGGCGGAAGACGCGGAAGCATGCGAGGCATCCTCGTTAAGCATCACTTTCTGCCCTGTCGTGAAATGCTCCATGAGTGCGCCGAGGATTTGCGGCTTGAGCAGAGACCAGTCGAAATCATTAGCTTTTGTCACAGTGATAAAATCGCCCGCCAGAAAAACACCGGCAACACCCGGAATTTTGAACAGGCGCTCGGCCAGCGGTGAAGCTTTCGCCGCATCAGCCCCGCTTTTAAACTCCGCCGTGCCGCGCACCATGACTTCGCAGCCGGGCAAAAACTTCAGGCTGGCGGGGTTTGGCGTCTGTTCTGTCTGGATAAACATTTTTATGGCACTCCTTGGTTTGTTGAATAGACGAAATGTAATTCCTGCCCCGGAAAGACGAGCGGATGGATGGCATGCGCCGCCATCGCCGCCTCGGAAAACCCGGCAAGGATCAGTTTCAGCTTGCGCGGATAGGTGGCGATATCACCAATGGCGAAAATTCCCGGAAGGTTAGTCTGCTGCGTCGACGGGTCAACAGGGATGTGGTGATGCTCGATCGTGATGCCCCAGTTCGCCAATACGCCCAGCTGCGGCACGATGCCAAACAAAGGCAGCAGCACATCAGCCTCAATGGTTTTCTTTTTTCCATCAATATCAGTCAGCTCCACCGCTGACAGAACGCCGTCCTTACCAACCAACCCATGCAATTGATACGGGATAACCATTTCAACTTTTCCGGTCTTGGCAATGGCCTGCAACTTATCAACGGACTCCGGTGCGGCGCGGAACTTGTCGCGGCGGTGAACAAAATGGATTTTCTTCGCGACCTCTGATAGCGAGATCGCCCAGTCAACGGCGCTGTCGCCACCGCCCGCAATCATCACAGTCTTATCCGCGAAATCCTGCCGGCGGCGCACCATGTAGAAAACAGATTTGCCCTCGTAATGGATAATATCATCAAGCGGAGGACGGTTAGGGCCGAATGCGCCTGCGCCTGCCGCAATCACCACCGCAGCGCAGTTGATAACAACGCCGCCTGCTGTCGTCACTTCATAACGGCTATCATCGCAACGTTTCAGGTCAGACACCTGCTGCTTCAAATGATAGACGGGCGAGAACGGCTTGGCCTGCGCCTCCAGATGCGTCGCCAGATCACCCGCGAGAACCATAGGATAGCCCGGAATGTCATAGATCGGCTTTTCAGGGTAGAGCGCCGTCAGTTGCCCGCCGACATGCTCGAGGCTGTCGATGACATGGCACTTCATTTTGAGCATGCCGCACTCGAACACCGCGAACAGCCCCAC
>PLXM01000176.1 GCA_003153235.1 Rhodospirillales bacterium | reverse complement strand
TAGCGAAGGACACAGAGCATCATGGCAACAGCAACCGAGGGCCCCCCCTTTTCAGCTGCAGACGAAGAATTATTTTGGAATTCGAGTGCGCGCTGGAGTATCTCGAAACGGATGACATCCCTGTCATGTCAGGAATTTAAAGGCCTAGCGAAGACTTTTCAAGCTGCGGCGGCACGTGTTTTCGGCACACCTGTCACGCTCGAAGTTACAGCTCTGAGCTCTATTCCTTTTTCCTCGACAATGGGCGCTGATCCTGTCGAAGAAGAATTCATGAAGCGTGACAGAGCAGAACATACCTTGTTGCAAACAGGCGATCTGAACGCGCTGACCGACAGCCTCTGGGCCAAATCGGCTACCGTCGAAGTCAGCATTTCCCCTGTAGATGCGTCAAAAGCGCCAAAATATGCCTCTGCCTTCATCAGCCGCGACTTCAACAAACCGCGCGATGCCAGTTTTTTCATTCAGACCAATCAGACTGATGTGCGAAGCGCAAAACAAGCCGTTACTGACAAACGTCCACGTTTTTCGATCGTCAAAGCAGGTTAGCCAAGGGCCGCGCCCCGGCTTCAGTTACGAAGTTGCAAGGCAGACATTAAAATTATTATCGCCAGATGATACATTTTTATAACAATTAAAACTATAAACTATCCAAGGCTTTATTTATACCAGCCGTCATCTCATCAACACGCCCGTAGCGCAGAACCCAGTCCTTGCGGCGCTTCTGCTGCACATCCTCCAAACGGCGGCGGGGCAAAGGTAATGTCAGGCTGTAGTCGCCATGGCTATCGGTCTTGCCCTCAGTGTATTCATCCCAGAATGTGTCGTATTCGGTATGGATATTGCCGCCCTTGCGCCAGTTCTTGATGGCTATTTGATTCTTTAGACTCGGCGCCAGTATTTTTTTAACGCCGAACAACATAGAGACAGCACACACAGCATGCAGAACCGCTTGCTTGGGACGGAGGCCGTTTAAATCCTTCGTCGCATCAGCAACAGGTTTTTTGCCATCGGAAGCCTGCGTGCCATCGGACGACAATGGCGTCCCACCCTGCAGAGCCCCGACCCAGAAAACCTTTTCATTATTTTTATCTTTTCCGATAACGCCGGTTATAGAGGCAAGGCGCGTGTTGTCAGGATCAATCAAAATGATCCTGATACAGCCATCCTTCGACATCTCACCCGTCATCTTCATGATATATTTTTTGCCGCTCTTGCCTGTCAATACTACTAACTGCACACCAGACTTGTCGAGAAGAGCCGCGAGACCGGCGCTCGAGAACCTGTCGACAAGAAAAGTATAATGGCTGATCATCAGATCCAGCCTTTCGGCTGTTGTCATCCATGGCCGGACAAACCGGCGCGATCCGCGCATGGCCAGCCTCGTCTTGAAAGTCTCGGAAAAACAGGCGGGCAGCTTTGTCTCAATAAACCCGAACCATCGCAAGAATTCCTTTTTATGCGCCTGCGCATAAAAGAAAAAATAGATTGCGTTTTGGTACCCATACAATGAAGCAATCTTCTGCATATAAAGGCGGATCTTTTTGGACATCTTCGGATTTTTCTTGTGAGTTTATGAGAATAAGGACATTACAATCCCCCCAAAGAAGAGAAAGAGTCAATTAATTGTTTATTAAACATTCCTGCCAAACCTATAATCCATTTAAATTCAAAGGCTTTTGTATGGCGTCATTTCCAATGATTGGAAAAATTTAATGTGCAGGACACAGCCCTGCTGGCTGCCGGAGCGTAGAATGGAATTATAAGCTGAAAATAATAGCAGTTTTTACTTTTTGCTTTATACGCTTTATCAGCTGTTAACCACTCAACAATCAGGGAGACTCTAAAATGAAACATCGTTTTTATACATTACTTGCGGCTGTGGTACTTGTACCTAGCCTGACACTGACCCATCACGCCTTTGCGCAGCAACTATCGCCAACAACGACAACGACATCATCCGGAGATAGCGGTTCAGGCACAACCGGAACCTCATCAGGAAACGGATCAAACGGCGGCAGTCAGGGAACATCTACTGGTACCAGGCGCCATAGCAGAGGAACCAGCGGCACAGGTAGTACTGGGTCAACTGGCAGCACCGGATCTACTGGTGGCACTGGTTCTGGCGGCACAGGCGCAAGTTCAGGCGGTGGCAGTAACGGCGGCTCAAATGCAGGCGGAGGAAATGGCGGAGAAGGACGTCATGAAGGCTGGAGAGAAAAACGTCATGAACGCCGTGAGCGTCACAAAGAAAGACGCCGTGAACGCCGCGAAGAAAGACGTCATGACGGCGGTCAGGGTCGCCACACGGGTGGTGGTCGCGGTGTTCGCCACATGGGCGGTAATGGCGGAGGCAAATAGTTAAAATAAGAACTACCCTGGAACTAATAAAGCCCCTTTCCTGTAAAAAGGAAAGGGGCTTTAGCTTGTATTTATACTTGCCGGATCTGCCAAACGCCGCCCCAGTCTTTCGGGCCGCGCCGCTGCATGGCGCGCAGCAGCTTGCTGTACGTAGTCTTTATAGATCCTTCTTCAGGAGAGCCGGGGTCAATATAATAAACATTCTTGTTATCTGCGGCCGCCAGAAGGATAACATGGCCGTTTACCGGGTCAGTATCTCCTTCCAGATACCCCGACTGGACACACAACATGGCATCGCTGCGGGGATCATTTGAAATCTGCATCAGCGTCTTCTTGAAATCGGCAACGTCATTAAATTTATCGACGAGCCGGAACTCCGCTTTTAAAGGGAGGTCAAGCTTTGTAAAAATAGAATCCAGACTGTACTGCTCGATATCAATATGTGTGCCCCAGCCGTGCGGCGGTGTCTTTTTTGCTGTAGCGACTTTTTTGAAATGCTTTTTCAGGTGAACGGGCACGACCAGCCCCATCAGGTTTCCAAGATATTCCTGATCATAACTTTTGAGCCCGCGGCGCTTCAGGATCATCTGCAAGGTCGTCGGCACGCAGCAGGCCGGTTTCTGCAGAATAGGCGTGTAGTGTTTCGGGTTATGCGGTTCTTCTTTTGACATGTAGCAGAATGTAGAACAACTCATACAATATGTCAAATAGTTTCCGGAAGATCAGGGCCATTTCACTTCCGGCGGCATGGACATCAGGATGGCTTCGGTGTTGCCGCCCGTTTTGAGACCGAATTGCGTGCCGCGATCGTAGAGCAGGTTGAATTCCACATACCTTCCGCGCCGGACAAGCTGGTGCTCGCGCTCGGCTGCTGTCCACGGCTTATTAAAATGGCGGCGCACAATCTCAGGATATATCTTCAGCAATGTGCTGCCAACTTCCTGCGTAAAGAGGAAATCCTGCGCCTTATCACCGCTCTCGAGATAGTCGTAGAAAATACCGCCGACGCCGCGCGGCTCATTGCGGTGGGGCAGGAAAAAATATTCATCGCACCATTTCTTGAATTTGGAGTAATAGGCTGGATCAAAAGCGTCACAGGTATTCTTGAAAGCAGCATGAAAATCTTCTGTGTCCCGCGCATCAGGATACATCGGCGTCAAGTCTGCGCCGCCGCCAAACCAGCTTTTGGTGGTGATGATATGCCGCGTGTTCATATGGACGGCAGGCACATGCGGCGAGCGCGGGTGGATAACAAGGCTGATACCTGTCGCGAAAAATTCGCCAGTTTCTTCCGCACCAGGTATATTTTTTCTGAAAGCTTCGGAAAATTTTCCATGGACGGTTGAAATATTCACGCCAGCTTTTTCAAAAACACGCCCGCGCAGGGTAGACATCACGCCGCCGCCGGCGGCTGAATTTGCATCAGGGCCGGAACGGCCCGCGCCGCCTTCGGCGCGCTCCCACGCTTTTCTCTCGAAACGGCCCGCAGACATATCTTTATGCGGGCCTGTCAGGTCGTCTTCGACTTTTTCAAGCGCGGTGCAGATTTGGTCGCGCAATTTTGTAAACCATGCTTCAGCTTGCTGTTTCATGAAGGATATCCCTTTGTCTGGCGCAGAGCTTCCCCCAAAACGATAGCCGATGCAAGCGCAACATTAAGTGAACGCATGCCTGACTGCATTGGTATGAATACCCGCGCATCGCATTGCTGGTGCACATGCTCGGGCACGCCGGCGCTTTCACGACCCGCGATCAGGACATCACCCGCCTTGAACTCGAAATCAAGAAACGGTTCACTTGCCTTGGTAGACATCAGCACCAGCCGCTTGCCCGCCTGCATCGCTTTAAAAGCTTCCCAGTTGAGATGTTTTGTCATGTCAAGATGATTGATGTAATCCATCCCTGCACGCTGCAGGTTTTTGTCCGAAAGGATGAAGCCACAGGGCTCGATAATATCCATCGGCACGTTCATACAGGCACAGAGGCGCATCAGTGTGCCGGTGTTCTGCGGGATATCTGGTTCAAACAGAGCTAGTCTCATTTAAAGAACGCCAATCCCAGAAGCTTCAGTATAGCCAGATGTGCAGGATAAAAAACGTGCAGTGCATATTTCGGCAGGAAGCGTCCTGACTGCCGCATATTGCGCGCGGCATCCAGCACAAACCACGGTAAAGCAATGCTAGACAGGCCATTAATCAGGGGATATACCCACTCAGACAGCGGGGGCCCTTTTTGCAATTCCACCAGAATTCCTCCGGCATTAATAAAAAGGAGAAGCAGAATTAAAAAAAGCCAGACACTCCTCTGACCACGCAGCACCAGAACGATGGCAGAGGGCAGCATCACGCCCGTCAGCCCGAAGCCCAGCGGAAGAATCCACAACATCGAAAATATAGAAACGATGTAGAGGGTGTACATCTGCCATAATTTGATGCGGAAGCTCAGGTCTGCAAAAATGACGCCCAGCGCCAGCGTAAAAATAACGTTTAGAGTCCCATCCCTGACTGCAAAAAAGTAAAAAGGCTGTGCGACCACTGCCAGAATAAATAGCCTGATCAAATAGCGCTTTATAGCTTTTTTCTTTTCTTCAACGGGCAATGAACCGTCGTTAACCTTGAGAATGGCTATCGCCACCGCATAACAAAACAGCGGAAAAGTTCCACGCCCGATAAACATCATCAGGGGGACCGTATCGTGCAGCCATAATGTATTTATGTGATCAATAATCATAAAACAGGCCGCACACAGCTTTATGAAATCCAGTGCATACCCATCGCATTGAGGTAAAAAGCTTTTTTGTGGATTATTATTAGTCATAAGGTTATTTTTTAATGGCAGCCACTTTAATTCTTTATAAATCAGAGTACTATCTTTTCTTGAACAGTGTCGATTATTTTATTACTCCTATGCTGTTCACGATCGTGACTTTCAACTGTCCTAAAATCAAGGAAGAACAACATATGGACTCAGCAGTCAAAAAAGGCGCAACCCGCCGCGATTTTCTTTACCTGACGGCAGGCGCCATGGGCGCTGTTGGCGTCGGCAGCGCCGCATGGCCGCTGATAGACAGCATGAACCCTGCAGCGGACACGCTGGCTATGGCATCCACTGATGTCGATATCAGCAAGGTTCCCGTCGGTCAGGCGATTATAGCCGTATGGCGCGGCGCACCGGTTTTCATCCGCCATCGCACACCGGACGAGATTGCTTCTGTCCGCAAGGATAACGAATGGGAAACACTTCGCGACCCGCAAAAAGACGAAGACCGCGTGACCAAAGCTGAATGGATTATTCTCAAGGGCGTCTGCACGCACCTTGGCTGCATCCCGCTGGGCACCAAGCCCGGTCAGCCGCGCGGCGATTTCAACGGCTGGTTCTGCCCATGCCATGGTTCACACTACGACGTTTCAGGTCGTGTCCGCAAAGGCCCCGCACCAAAGAACCTGCACGTACCGGAATATAAATTCGTGACCGACACGCTCGTCCGCATCGGCTAATAAATAAAAAGGAATAATAAAATGGCTGGCCACGCACCAACAGAAAAATTCGACAACAAAACCATCCAGTGGATCAATGATCGCCTGCCGATCTTTTCCATGATGCAAAACGAGTACGGCAAGTTCCCTGCGCCGAAAAACTTCAACTATTTCTGGAACTTCGGCGCGATCGCCATGGCGATGCTGGGCATCATGATCGCCACCGGAATTTTTCTGGCGATGAACTACACGCCTCACACCACAATGGCCTTTGAAAGCATCGAGCGCATGACGCGCGACGTGAACTACGGCTGGCTGATGCGCTACGTGCACATGAACGGCGCCTCATTCTTCTTCATCGCCGTTTACGTACATATTTTTCGCGGGCTTTACTATGGATCCTACAAAAAACCGCGCGAGATGGTGTGGATTTTCGGCGTGGTGATCATGCTCCTCATGATGGCAACGGCGTTTATGGGCTATGCCCTTCCCTGGAGCCAGATGTCCGGCTGGGGCGTAACGGTTATCACAAGCCTGTTCTCCGCAATACCTCTGGTCGGTGACGGTCTGGTGACTTGGCTATGGGGCGGATTCTCTGTCGATAATCCGACGCTGAACCGTTTCTACGCGTTGCACTTCCTGCTGCCGTTCGTGATCTGCGCCGTTGTGTTCGTCCACGTCTGGGCGCTGCACGTCACGGGATCCAACAACCCGACCGGCGTCGAGCCGAAGTCTGAAAAAGATACCGTGCCGTTTCACCCTTATTACACAGCGAAGGACTCTTACGGCACCGTCGTATTCTTGACTTTCTTTTTTGCGATGGTTTTCTTTGCACCGCTTGCACTGACGGAGCCGGACCACTTCCGCCAGTTCGACCCGATGCAAACGCCGCCGCACATCGTTCCGGAATGGTACTTCCTGCCGTTCTACGCGATCCTGCGCTCGATCCCGAGCAAGCTGCTCGGCGTCTGCGCCATGTTCGGCTCGATCCTGACGCTGTTTGTGCTGCCCTGGCTCGACACCTCGCGGGTGCGCAGCGCCTATTTCCGGCCGATCTACAAGTGGATCTTCTGGATACTCGTGGTCGACTGCTTCGCGCTCGGTGTCGTCGGCGCGCATCGGCCGGAGGGCATCTATGTCGTCATCGGCCGCATCGCCACCTTCTATTACTTCCTGCATTTCTGGATCCTGCTGCCGATCATCGGCAAGTTCGAGCGGCCGCTGCCGCTGCCGACCAGCATCACGGCCGCGGTCTTGCAGAAGCGCGGCGGCGCCGCGGCGCACGCCGCCGCCGCGACAGCGGAGAAGCACTGACATGGGCCGCATATTCACCGCCCTCGCCGCCTTCCTCATCACCTGCGCCGCCGGCGCCGCCCAGGCGCAGGAGGAGGCGACGCCGCCCTTGCCCCATCCGGGCTGGTCGTTCAGCGGCATCTTCGGCACCTTCGACCGCGCCGCCCTGCAGCGCGGGTTCCAGGTCTATAACGAGGTGTGCGCGAACTGCCATGCGATGAGCCTGCTGCATTACCGCGACCTCGCGGCAATGGGCTATGACGACGACGCGATCAAGGCGATCGCCGCGCAGAAGCAAGTCACCGCCGGCCCCAACGACCAGGGCGAGATGTTCCAGCGGCCGGGCCTGCCCGCCGACACCTTCGTCGCGCCTTTTCCCAACGAGCAGGCCAATCGCGCCGCCCATAACGGCGCGCTGCCGCCCGATTTGTCGCTCATCGTCAAGGCGCGCGAGGG
>PLXM01000050.1 GCA_003153235.1 Rhodospirillales bacterium | reverse complement strand
CCCCGGCAGCCAGACTTCGATATCGAACGTCTTGCGCGCCGAAAAGCCCATGTCACCCGTGCACAGCGTGATTGTGCGGAAAGCCAGATCAAGCTTCTTGAGAATGTTCTCGGCGCAGGCCGTCATGCGCTCGTGTTCCTCGTTGGATTTCTCGGCTTCGGTGATGCTGACCAGCTCGACTTTGTAGAACTGGTGCTGGCGTATCATCCCGCGCGTATCCTTGCCCGCCGCGCCTGCTTCGGAACGGAAACACGGCGTCAAAGATGTCAGCCGTAATGGCAGATCACCGATATCTACAATAGAGTCCATCACAGTATTGGTGAGGGAGACTTCAGATGTCGGCACCAGCCAGTGGCCAGTATTAGTCTTAAAAAGATCCTCGGCAAACTTTGGCAGCTGTCCCGTGCCATAGAGCGCCTCATCGCGCACCAGCAAAGGCACGTTCATCTCCGTATAACCATGCTCGCGTGTGTGCGTATCCAGCATAAACTGTCCCAATGCACGCTCCAACTGCGCCACGCCGCTTTTCAGCAGCACAAAGCGCGCGCCGGACATCTTCGCCGCCGTCTCAAAATCCATGCCGCCCAGACCTTCACCGATATCGGCATGGTCTTTGGCGTTGTTCAGGCGTTTTGGTTCTCCGACCTTGCGGACTTCCTTGTTATCTTTTTCGGAGGTGCCGTCCGGCACCGTCGCATCGGGAATATTCGGCAGACGGCTCAAAAAGTCTTTTACCTTATCGCCAGACTCTTTCGCGTTGCCTTCCAGACTCGCAATCGTTTCCTTGCATTTGGCCGCTTCCGCCATCAGGTCATCGGCGCTTTCTTTTTTCGCCTTCTTCTGGCCGATCTGCTTGGCGAGATCATTCATCTTGGCTTTGGTGCTCTCCATGGCGGAAAGCGCGGCGCGATGCGCCTCATCAAGAGAAAGAATGGCCGGGGTTTGCGGTTCCATTCCGCGCCGTTTCCAGCCGGAATCAAAAACGTCGGGCGTTTCCCGAATTAATTTCAGATCGAACATACGAATACTCTATGGTTGGAAGGTTTCCCCAAACCTCTACTCTACGAGGTTACGCTTTTTCTCGGACAATTTCACCAGAAAAACAGAGATTTCGTAGAGCCCCAGTAGCGGCACCGCCAGCATGATCTGGCTTAAGACATCCGGCGGAGTCAGGATCGCCGCGATGGTGAAAATGCCGACAATGGCATAGCGCCGTTTGTCGGCCAGCGTCTTTGCGCTCACCAGCCCCACCCGCGCCAGCAACGTCAGCAACACCGGCATCTGGAAGCAGAAGCCGAAGGCGAAGATCAGCGTCATGATGAGTGACAAATATTCTCCAACTCTTGCTTCAAGTTGAATCGGCAAGCCATTGTTTTGCGGCGCAAAACTTTCAAACCCGACAAAGAACTTCCACGCCACCGGAATGACGAAGTAATAGACAAAAGCCGCCCCCGTCAGGAACAGAGCCGGCGTCGCCACAAGGTATGGCAGGAAAGCGCTCTTCTCGTTCTTGTATAGCCCCGGCGCGACAAACATCCATATCTGCACCGCGATGACCGGAAACGACAGAACCCCGCCTGCAAAGAGCGACAGCTTCATATAAGTAAAGAACGCCTCGGTCAGACCGGTATAGATCAGCTTCCGGTCTTCGCCGTGGAGGACAGTCGCCAGAGGCTTTACCAGAAACGCATAAATGTCCCGCGAGAAGTGGTAGCAAACCAAGCTGGAGACAATGAACGCGATAAAAGAATAAATCAGCCGCCGCCGCAGCTCGACCAGATGGGCGATCAGTGGCATAGAGCCATCTATCAAACTATTTTCCTTATTATTTTCAGGCTGCTGTATCATTTTTCTGATTTTTAACTTCCGCCTGTATCTGCTGCTCTACTTTTTGCTGCAGGTTTTCGCCGCCCGGTTTGTTGGCCTCCTGGACGATATCATCCAGTTCGCCTTCCCGCATGATATGGTCAAGTGATTTCTGAATATCCGCCGTCAATAGTCTGAATTTTCTAAAAAGTTTTCCGGCTGCGTAAAGCGCCTGCGGCAAGTCCTTGGGGCCGATGACAACGACAGCCACAACCAGGATCACAAGAAATTCAGGCAGACCAATGCCAAACAAGGCTAATCCGCCTTTTTGTTATCGATGGTGTCGTCTTTTTTTTCGTCTGCGCCCTTAATGCCGTCCTTGAAATTGCGCAAGCCCTTGCCAAGATCACCCATGACGTTCGGCAGCTTGCCGGCACCAAAGAGCACCAGCACAACGACAAGAAGCAAAAGAATATGTCCAAAACTTAATCCCATGTTTATTCCTCTTCATCCTCATCATCGCCGTCTTCTTCATCCTCGTCATCATCAAAATCGTCATCGTCGTCATCTTCTTCATCAGAGTCTGATTCCATAACCGTATCATCTTCTGTGCCGCCGAGGAGATCTTCGTCGGTAACGGCTTGCGGATCTTCTTCCTCATCAGCCTCGCCGCCGAACAGGTCAGCCGGATTGGGCATCGCCTCGATTGCCGGACGCTTGTCCAGCAGGCCGGCCGCTTTCAGTTCATCCATGCCCGGCAGGTCGCCCAGACGCTCAAGGCCGAAGTGATCAAGGAATGCCTGTGTGGACAGCCATGTGACGGGGCGTCCGGGGACTTCACGGCGCTTGCCCGGCTTGATCCAGCCGCATTCCATTAAGGTGTCGAGCGCGCCGGGGCTGGTCGCCACGCCGCGGATGTTTTCGATTTCCGCACGGGTGACCGGCTGGTGATAGGCAATGATCGACATTGTTTCCATCGCGGCGCGGGTGAATTTGCGCGGCTGCTCTTTTTCGAGCTTCATCTGCTCGCCCAAGTCCGTCGCGGTGCGGAATGCCCAGCGCTTGTCGCGCTGCACGAGGTTCACGCCGCGGGCAGCATATTGTTCGCGTAGATGATCGAGAATGTCGGGGATTATAGCCACGCGGTCAGCAGGAAAACGCTCGGCAATCGCACGCTCGTCGACAGCAGAGGCCGATGCGAACAGGATCGCCTCGACCAGACGGATATCGTCCTGTGTCATCTCGGGTTTTGGTGTCTCATCGACGATCTCGATGGACTCTTCGGACACTTCCAAAGCTTCGGTGACTTCCAGCTCTGCCACTTCTTCCGCTACCTTTTCGCTTTTCTTCTTTGCTTTTGCCATCTCTTAGCCCTCTTCCTTATCTGTCTTGGTTGGCCGACGAATGTAGATCGGCGCGTAATTCTTATCCTGCTGTATCTCGATCAGGCCGCGTTTCGCCATTTCAAGCGCGCCGCCGAAGGTGGAGGCGACAGCCGAGCGTTTCACAATCTTCTCGTTCAGACCCGCAGGTAGGAACATGAACAGCGACACCCACTCCTCGGGGATCTTGCCCAGCATCGCTTCAAGCCGCGCGATCGCTTCCTCGAGCGAGAACAGCTTGACCGGACTGAGCTTGTAAACCGAATTCTGCTGGCGCAGCTTGATATCCCCATAGGCCGTCAGCAGGTCATACAGCGTCATTTCGTATTTGGAAATGTAGGACGTGTGCAAACCTTCCGGCTCGCCGCGGCCAAACACATTGAAGCCCAGACGCGGCAAACGGAACAGGTCGTTCGCCACCTTGCGCATCGCTTCGAGCCGGCGCAGCTGGAATTGCAGCGCTTCCGCCAGTTCCTGCGCCGTAGGCTCTGATTGCTTCAGTTCTTCCTTCGGGATCAGCAGGCGCGACTTGAGATAGGCCAGCCATGCCGCCATCACCAAGTAGTCTGCCGCGAGTTCAAGCCGCAGGCCGCGCGCCTTCTCGATAAATTCAATATACTGGTTCGCCAGCGCGAGGATTGAAATCTTGGTCAGGTCGACTTTCTGGTCGCGCGCCAGCGTCAGCAGCATGTCGATCGGGCCGTCAAAGCCGCCGAGATACAGCAAAAGCTGCTCGCTCTCGCTGCGTTCCTTCAGGAGGTCTTCTTCAAACTGTGGCGCTTCTGCTTCGCTCATTCTGTTTTCCACTAGTGCGTTGTCTCTCTGCCGCTTCA
>PLXM01000068.1 GCA_003153235.1 Rhodospirillales bacterium | reverse complement strand
ACACGGGCTATGTCGGCTTCTCGATTACCTTCTGCTTTGCCATGGCTGCGCTGGCGGAAAGAAAAGTCGATGCTGCATGGGCAGCGCTGGTACGCCCGTGGGTACTCGCAGCGTGGATCGCGCTGACCCTCGGCATCATGTCAGGGGCTGTCTGGGCTTATTACGAACTCGGCTGGGGTGGCTTCTGGTTCTGGGACCCGGTTGAAAATGCTTCGCTGATGCCATGGCTCGCAGGAACGGCGCTGCTCCACTCCGTCGCCATGCTTGAGAAACGCGGCACGCTCGGCAACTGGACGATCTTCCTCTCCATCCTCGCCTTCAGCTTTTCATTGCTAGGGACGTTCCTCGTACGCTCGGGAGTGCTGACATCCGTGCATACCTTCGCCAGCGATCCCGCGCGGGGGATTTTTATCCTGCTGCTGCTGACAATAGCCATTGGCGGCGCGTTCACGTTTTACGCCTTCCGTGCGCCCCAGATAAAATCCACGGCAAAGTTCAATGTCCTCAGCCGCGAGTCCGCTTTACTGCTGAACAACGTCTTCCTCTTTACCTTCTGCATCACTGTGATGATGGGCACGCTCTATCCGGTATTCATGAGCGCGCTTGATCTCGGTAGCGTTTCCGTAGGCCCCCCTTATTATATGGCTGTGCTGCTGCCGATGTTAATCCCCTTCACGCTGCTGATGGGGGCAGCGCCAGCTTTGGCATGGCGCAAAAGTACACTTAAAAATCTCTCGCTCCCCTTTGTCATGACCTGCATGGCAATTACTGTTATGGCGTCGCTGCATCTGCAAGAAAAAATGCTGTCCCTGCTCGGCTTCGGCATGGGGGGCTGGATTGTTTTTGCAACGCTCCACGATCTGTGGAAAAAATACGGCAGCAGACTGCCCCGCTCTTACTACGGCATGTCTCTGGCACATGCAGGTTTCGGCATCCTCATCATCGGCATCACGGCAACAACATTGTGGAAACAGGAGAAAATAACCTGGATGGCTCCCAATGATCAGATAGAAGTCAACGGGCAACAAATCACTTTTCATGGCATGCACATCGGCAGGGGGCCAAACTACGATATCGATAGCGGCACTTTCGCTATCAATGGCAGCTCCATGATGCCGGAAAAGCGCTGGTACCCCGCGGATGAGAAAATGACCAGCGAAGTGGCGCTGAAGCAGGAAGGCTTCGGTCTGATCTATCTTGTGCTTGGCGATGAGGACAAGGACAAGCCCGAAAGATGGGTAGTGCGCGCTTATTACCATCCACTCGTGATGTGGATTTTATTTGGCGCACTGATGATGGCGGGCGGCGGCGCACTGTCGATCACAGACAGGCGGCGTCATGAATAAACTGCCGCTCATCTTATTCGTGCTGCTGGTAGCATTCCTCGTCATCCCACTGCTCAAAGGCAAGGACCCGACGGTTATCGACTCCGTCATGATCGGCAAAGCCGCACCCGCACTGAGCCTTCCCGATGCGCTCAAAGGCAAGAAAGGTTTTTCAAGAAAAGATATGCAGGGCCAGCCGGCCATTGTAAATGTTTTTGCCTCATGGTGCCTTGAATGCCGCACCGAGCAGGCTGCGCTTGAAAAAATAGGCAAGGCGAACAACATTCCCGTCTATGGCATCGATTACAAGGATACGCCGGAAAAACTGGCTGCGTGGCTGAAACAGTATGGCGACCCTTACAAAGCCATTGATGCGGACAATGACGGGCGCGCCGCTATCGACTGGGGCGTTTATGGCGTGCCAGAAACCTTTTTTATCGATGGTAACGGCATTATCCGCTACAAACAGGTGGGCGCCGTCTCCGAGGATATAATGAAAGAAAACGCGCCATGAAATTTTTTCTTTTTATCCTATTACTCAGCTTCAGCATACCCGCGCGCGCCGTCGAGCCTGACGAGATGCTCAAAGATCCCGTGCTGGAAGCCCGCGCGCGCGATATCAGCAAAGACCTGCGCTGTCTTGTCTGCCAAGGTCAGGCCATTGATGACTCGAATGCCGATCTCGCCAGGGACCTGCGCCTGCTGGTGCGGCAACGGCTTCAAGCGGGAGATACGGACGATCAGATACGGCAATACCTGAAAGACCGCTATGGCGACTTTATCCTACTGAACCCGCCCGTGGAGGGAAAGACGCTGCCCCTCTGGCTTGCGCCACTACTCATACTGGGTACAGGGCTTACTGTTGCTGGCCTATTTATCAAGAAAAATAAAACAAAAGTCTAATTCTTAGAGCAGGTCGAGAATGACCGGCGCGTGATCGCTCGGCCTTTCCCAGCCGCGCACATCGCGCAAAATCTGGTGCTTCTTGATGGCGGGCTTCAAGCCTTTTGTCACCCAGATATGGTCAAGGCGGCGGCCCTTGTCGGCCGCATCCCAATCTGCAGCGCGGTAGCTCCACCACGAATAGAGCTTCTTTTCTTCCGGCACAAAATGGCGGATCGCATCGACCCAGCCGATGGAATTATAAAACCTGGTGAATTTCTCAACCTCGATCGGCGTATGTGACACA
This sequence comes from Rhodospirillales bacterium, assembly GCA_003153235.1. Lineage (GTDB taxonomy): Bacteria > Pseudomonadota > Alphaproteobacteria > Micavibrionales > UBA2020 > PALSA-926. Next base: position 11,914 of record PLXM01000068.1, on the reverse strand, counting down.
ACATCGAGCATCTTCTTGTGATCCCAGACGTCGTTCTCCAGCGGCGCGATATTGAGATCGCCCACGGCAATCATTGGCGCCTTGGCAGTGCGTTCCTTCGGAAACCATTTCGCCAGCTCATCGACGAAATCGAGTTTGTGGCGAAATTTCTCCGAGGCCATATCGGCCTCATAGCCTCCCGCGGGAATGTATATATTATGCAGCTCAAATTTTTCATCCACACGCGCCGAAATATGGCGGCAATCATTTTTACCGACGCGCTTGTATATTTGTGGCGCGGAAAGCGGCAGCTTCGAGAAGATCGCCACGCCGTTATAACCCTTCATGCCAGTGAAGTGATAGTGCATAAACCCCTTGCCGACAAAAGCATCGACAGGAAAAAACTCGTCCGGCGTCTTGGTTTCCTGCAGGCAAATCACATCGGGTTTCTGCTTGTCGATGAGTTGCATGACAAGATCGATCCGCAGACGGACAGAATTTATGTTCCACGTAACAAGCCGCATGATTAATTATAAGTCCGTTATTGTGCCGGAAAACATTTGCGCACGTTATTTGGCAGCTGCCCGGCTGTCGCCGGCGCTATTCTCAAGGATATCGTAACCAAACCGGCGCAGCAGGAAGTCGTCCAGAATAGCCTCCAGAGGCAGCCCGGCCTTCAGTGAAAATTTGTGGGACTGCGGACGGATCTGGCTCATCGCGAGATCATGCTGGAACATTTCACTGTTGACAGCTTCATTGACCTGTTTGTGAATGGAATCCATATCGGTGCCGGACATCTGGTCGGTTTGGAGCTTGTTAATAATCGCCTTCTCCAGAGGGTCAACCGTGCCTTCGGCATGCGCCAGCATGCCGCAAAAATAGATCAGCTGGGCGCGCACGGAAGAATCATTGATATTGGGCAGGAGCTGCCAGACATTTTTTGGATTCTCTATATCGTCGGCAAAAGTCTTTTTCTGCTCATCCGTCAGCGCATAAGCGCGATCCATATTGGAGAAGACATCTTTAAAGTAGGCACGCTCTTTATCGTTGACGCGGCCATCGGCATGCGCATGGGCGACAGCAATAACGCAACGCCACATATAAAACATGTTGGGAGAAATATTCTGACCTGACTGCGGCATCCGTGTTTCCATGCTAACAAGTTAAGGGATTATCGGGGCATGTCAATATTGAGTTAATAAGCGTCAGGCCCTATCCATAACGCGGTACTATTATTTCGCTACCTTCTCCAGCGTCAGCAGTGCTGCACGGGAATCAGCCAGTGCTTTTTCAAATATACTGTCCAGCGCAAGGTTCTTACCCCTCACATCAGAAAAATCCTTCTCCAGATCACGCAAAATCTTCCAGCGCGTCTGGTGATGCTGGTCTATGTGCGCACGGCCGATCAACTGGTCGTTCATTGTCGATAATCCCTCGACAAGGAATAATCTTATCAAATCCCGCTCCTGCGCTGCATCAGCGATACGTCTTCCTATCATGGCATCCAGCAGCGCTTTTGTTTTTTCACCGAACGAATCATCTGCGGACTCTTTTGCGGGGCCTAACAGCGCGAGCGTCACGGATTCTTCCGACCAGTCCGGGCAGTTCTCGATGATCAGTTTTGCAGCCGTCACAGGCTGATTGAGCATGAAGCGCGCGATGCGCTCCGGTCCGAACATGCTCATATGCTCCAGCAACCACGTATAACACATATCCGCTGCCGCACGCCATTCGCGCTTATCGGGCAGCCCTGCTTTTGAGTAATCAAAAGACATTATTTCCTGTCGCGCACATCGACAATTTTTGAGCCGGGAAAAGCTTTCAGAACTTCGCTTACGACGGGGTGTGCCTTGATCTCGTTCATGACGGATTGCTGCTGACCCTGCTGCACTTCAGCCAGCGTAGGCTCGCCTGCTTCGCGTGACGTGCTGACCATCCAGCGCTGCCCGGTCCACTGGCTCAGCTTGTCAGACATCTGACCGATCAGGTTGTGCGGCGCGCCCTCTTTCAGGCGCACAGAAAGATGCCCCTGCTCGAATTTCACCAGATGCACGAAATTCATGATCTGCGATTTCAGGATCGCCTCACGATGTTCGCCAAATAAGGCCACAGCAGCGCTAAAACTATTGACACATGCAGAAGCACTTTCGGAAGGTTCGCTTAAAGCTGTTGCCACAGCAGTTGAACTGCGGGACATGCCGACGGCGGAGCCGTCACGGGACATGATTGTCGTGCCACGCGGCGCACCTGAAGGAACGCCCCCGCCAGCGCTCACGGCCGAACCATCTTTCAGCTGTTTTAGAACATCGCCTGGCGTCGGTTGGTCAGCCACATAGAGCAGGCGGATAACCAGCATTTCCAGCGCCAGCTGCGGATTGAAGGCATGCTGGATTTCCGGGACGCCCTTGAGCAGCATCTGCCATGCGCGGGTCAGTGTCGGTATGGACAGGCTTTGCGACAGCGCCGCGCCGCGCACGCGCTCCGCTTCCGGCAGAGCGAGTCCCTTGGCGACTTCCGGCGCAACGCGCACCTTTGTAAGATAGTGAGTAAGATCCAGCAGGTCCTGCAGCACCATCAGCGCATCTGCACCTCCCTTGTAAAGGCTGTCGAGCATCGCCATGGACTCTGTGCTGCTGCCCTTCATGATGGCCTCAAAAAGGTCCAGCGTAACCGAGCGGTCAACCAGACCCAGCATTTCTCTTACCTGCAGCTCAGTGACCTTCTTAGGCTCGCGGGAAATGGCCTGATCAAGCAGACTTAACCCATCGCGCGCAGAGCCATCCGCCGCGCGGGCGATCAACGCCACAGCCCCCTGCTCGGCCTCGACTTTTTCTTTTACCATCAATTCGATGAAATATTTTTCCAGCACATCAGTGCCGATGCGCCGCAGGTCAAACCGCTGGCAACGGGACAATACAGTCACCGGCACCTTGCGGATTTCCGTTGTGGCGAAAACAAATTTTACATGCTCCGGCGGTTCTTCCAGCGTTTTCAGCAGCGCATTAAAAGCCGGTTTCGAGAGCATGTGCACTTCATCGAGGATAAATATTTTGTAGCGGCCCGAGACCGGCGCATATTGCACAGAGTCTATAATCTCGCGGATTTCATCGACGCCATTGCGCGACGCTGCATCCATCTCCAATACATCGACGTGACGGTCTTCGGAGATCGAGCGGCATTGCTCACACACGCCGCAGGGGGTAATCGTCGGGCCTTTTTCGCAGTTCAGCGCACGCGCGATAATCCGCGCCGTTGTGGTTTTTCCCACACCGCGCACGCCAGTCAGCATATAGGCATGGGCGAGGCGTCCCGACTGTATCGCGTTGGTGAGCGTGCGCACCAACGCCTCCTGCCCCTTCAACTCCGTGAAATTCTGCGGACGGTATTTACGTGCAAGAACGCGGTATTCAGCTGGTTTTTCCGACGCAACGGTCTGTGTCTCTGATGCCGCTTTTTTGGCCACGATCGCGCCCTCTCCCGATGTTAAAATTCAGGCTCCAAGACTATATGATTCAGGGGAAAAGTGGCAAGGAAAAGTGCCAAGAGGAAGTGGAAGACTGAACGACTCGGATAAACTCGTTACGGTTGCTGCCTTTCGGCCCTGGCCGGATTGGCGAGGCATTCGCCCGCCAGTCTTCCGCCCATAGTATTGTCAGATTCTCCGCCATCGGCAAGAGATATCTTGCCAAAAATATCAATTTGGGGTTAGCTATATGAAATCATTGTCTAAATCCGTTTATGACAGGAATTTAAAATATGCCTATTTCCCTTTCAGAGCTGGATGGCCAATACGAAGTCACCTCGGAAACAAGCTATGGCGGCCCCTTTTTTGTTAATGGCGATGGCATTACTATCGTTAAAAACGGCCTCACCTACCGCAAAGATAACAAGGGCTTCATCTGGGAAAGCGCCTTCAGCGTTATCGGCGAAGACCGGGTCAAGATAGAATCGACGGTCGACCCCAGCCATGCCGGCGATGGCGTGTTCATTCTCGACCAGCAAGGCAACCCGACCAAAGGCATCGTCATTTTCAAATCTGTTCTCGATGCCGCTATCGTGGACGGGCGGATTGTGTTGAGCGGCGTGATCAAGCACGGCAAGGAAACAACCCGCCTGACAATGAGGAAGGTACAATGAGAAGAAGATCTGAATGGCGCTAAACACCGCCAAAGCTTCTTCTGTTGCCCTGATGAATGCCGCGCAGGGATCTCTGGATAAAGGGAAGTATGTCGAAGCAGAAAGTTATCTGCTGGAAGTCCTCCGCCGCGATATGAATGATGCCGCCGCGCTGGCCCTGATGGCGGAAGTGGCTGTTGGAAAAAGACTGCCCTATGAAGCGCTGATCTGCATAACATCCGCCATCAATGCAGCCCCAAACGAAATGCGCTACAAGGAGCGCCTGATAGAACTGGGCAGCGGCGGGATCGCTACCTATGCGCATAGCGGACCCGCAGAACAGGCCATTGTAGAATGCCTGAAATCAGGCGATATGCTGGATTGCACGCGTATACATGCGCTCTGGATCAGTCACCTTTTTTGCATTCCCTCCTTTCAGAACGCTTTTGGCCTTAATGGCAGAAAAGCCTTTGACCCGGAGAATAAAGCCCACTTTGAAAATCTTCCGGATCTCAAGCCGTTATTCAACCCCTTCTTCCTTCTGGGCATCAAACATATCGTCGCGAGCAATGCGGTATTCGAAGAATTTATTACGCATATTCGTAGACATCTCTTTAAGGATGTTCTCCTTGAAAAAAATAAATTCACCGATGAAGAACGCCCGGCACTGGCATCCGCGCTGTCTCATTACGCCTTCCATACGGATTATATCCTTGACTGCACCGAGGAAGAACAAAAGGAAATAGACGTTTTGCAGGCACGCATCGAGGGCGGCACAGAAATAGATCCGATAAAGATAGCCCTATTCGCCTGTTATGTGCCACTTTATAAACTTAAGAATGCAGAGCATATTGCGCTGAGTTTATCCTCGTCTCCCGACATTACGGATGTTATCAAGAAGCAAATTCTTGACTACAGCGCTCTGAAAAATGTAGCCAAGGGTATCACCGCCATCACGCCCATCGATGATACGACATCAGTGCAGGTACGGGAACAATATGAGGAGTTCCCCTATCCGCAGTGGAAGCGCCTCTCGCAGGAAAGCATGCGCCAAGGATGGAAAAGCAGGAATTCAAAATTCACAAAAACTCTGGACGACAGAAAAATAGATATCCTCAATGCCGGATGCGGCACAGGTCAGGAACCGGCATTGCTGTTGACGGTATTTCCCAAAGCGAACATCCTCGCCGTCGATCTCAGCCGCACCAGCATCGCCTATGCGATCAGCAAAGCCGGAGAATACGGACTGCGTAACATCACTTTCAGACAAGCCGACATTCTCCGTCTTGGCATGCTCGACCAAAAGTTTGATCACATCTCTTCCTGTGGCGTTCTGCACCATATGAAGGATCCGGTAAAAGGATGGAAAATCTTCTACGACATACTGAAGCCCGGCGGAACCATGATGATCGGGCTTTATAGTAAACTTGCACGGGACAGCGTCCTTAAGATGCGCGAGATTATAAAGCAACGCGGTTACGGCTCCGATGCCGCCGAGATGAAGCGTTTCCGCCGCGAAAGTCAGCATTTTCTGGAGGAGAAGGCGCTCCTGGAGCTCAGCCGCTGGCGGGATTATTATTTCATGCCCATGTACCGCGATCTGTTGTTTCATGTACAGGAGACCGACTATGACCTCACGGAAATAGAAATGATCCTTAAGGAACTGAAACTTGATTTCCTTGGCTTTTCGCTGCGCCAGTCTGTACTCAATGACTACACCAAGCAATATCCTGACGATCCGGATATGAACAATCTCAAAAACTGGCACCAATTCGAAGAAAAGAGCCCGCAAACATTTCGCGAGATGTATTATCTCTGGTGCAGGAAGCCTGCGGCGTTGTTATAGGCCCGGTCCTGAGTGCTTCCTCTTGACCTTTTGAGGCTCCTCAACCGGAATACCCGCATCCTTCAGCATAGCGGCAGGCGTCGCCGCGCGACCGCGATATTCCTTGTAAAGCTCCGCAGGCTCTCCGCCCGAACCACGGCTGTATAAATCCTTAAGCCTCTTTGACCATACGAGGTCATAAGGGTTGCCTTCGAACGGCGCAAAGCCATCCGCCGCATGCTCCTGTGCGATCAGATATTTGACGTAGCCCGCCGCATAGCCCGAATGCGGATCGGCGAAAAGATGGTCAAACCTTGTGAGCGAATAAGGTCTGATATGTGCGGCGTAGGGACTCTTGAGAGCAACCGCGTCTTCCACCGCCTGATCACCTTTATAATCTGCGGGCTTAAGCGAGTGAACCTCAAGATCGCGCAGGCTGTTCTGAACCAGTTTCAAAAGCTCGCGGCTTGCAAAGTAGGATTGCGAGCCCACCAGCGCATCAATGGTCTTTTTATCCGGCGGCAGACCGGTATCAACGTTCAGCGCATAGGTGCGCAGGTTCTCTTCCACGGTTGCTCGGTGCTCGTTGACCATAGAGTGAAACTCAACGAAATCCGCTGGCGCATTTGTCCCCTGCAGCGAGCGGTACTTCACGTTCAGCCCCAGCAATCCCTGTAATGTGTGGCCAAACTCGTGGTACATCGTGCCATATTGACCCAAGGCTACCAGTGGCTCCTTACCTGCCGGCGGCTTCATAATGTTCATATTGAAAATGACGATATTGGGCTTGTCATCCGTCTTGGCCTGAACCTGGTTCATCCACGCGCCGCCGCTCTTGCTTCCCGGACGGGCATAAAGATCCAGATGCAGAATGCCTTGCGGCTTGCCCGTCTCTTTGTTGATAACGTCAAAAGTGCGGATATCAGGATTCATGACAGGGTATTTACCCGTGCTCTCGCGGAACTCGAGACCGAACACCCGCCCCGCTTCATTAAACATACCCTTCAGCACATTCTCCAGCGGGAGGTTCTTGCTAAAGGCGTTGGAATCAAAATGATAGAGCGCCTCGCGCTGCTTTGTCGCCCAGTAAGGCACATCCCACGGCTCTAGTTTCTTAGGCCCGCCATTCTCCGATGCGAATTTTTCCAGCGAACGCATCTCTTCCTCGAACTTCGGCAAAGCCTTATCTTCCACTTCTTTCAAAAGATCCCTGACCTCTGCCAGGCTCTTTGTCATTGCGCGCGAACGGGAGAATTCGGCGTAGTTTTCGTAGCCGAGCAGCTGTGCATACTCATAGCGCAGTTTCTGCATTTCCGTGATAACAGGACTGTTATTATGCTTCGGCGTTTTACCGATCTGTTCCAGGGACTCACATATCTTTTTGCGGAAGGATGAATTCTCGGCACGTTCCAGCAATTCGTCAACCATCAGGCGCTCCGGAATAAAGAGCCAGCCCGTTTTATGGCCGTTTTCACGCGCATTGCTTTCAAGCCGCTCCTTCTCTTCCTTTGATAGGCCAGCCAGCTCTGCGGGGTCGGTGATCAGCACAGCCACCTCCAGCGGTGACTCCTTGATGTTTGTCGTGAATTTCTGCGCGAGGCTGATCAGCTGCTCATCGATCTCGCGGATGCGCTTCTGACCGGCAGGAGGCAGCAAAGCGCCGCTCGCTTCAAACTGGTGGTAAATGTCGCGCAGGATCGCCTTGTCGTCATCGTCCAGCGGCAGTTTGTCACGCTGCTTGTAAACGGCCTGAAAACGCTTGCCCATATCCTGATCCTGAAAAACGTCTTTCTCGAAGGCGGAAACTTTAATGCTGACGGCTTCCTCGACTTTATCCAGCGCATCACTGCGGCAATTAGAGCTCTCGTTGCTCAGAATGCCGAGTATGTAGGTGACGTCATCAAAAAGACTTTCCAGCGGCACGACCGTATTTGCAAAAGTGGGCGCTGACGTGTCGCCTTTCATCTTCTGCAGCTTCTGCTTCACACTCTCAATCGCCACATCAATGGCGGGCATATAATCTTCCGGCTTGATTTTGTCCAAGGCAGGAATGGGACCGGGTGATAGAAGTTCATTTTTCATATTAAATTATCTCCTTCATATGCGATTCTTGAACGTATATTCTAGCGTCATATGGTTAATTTTTGTCAAACTAACCTGGGCTTGGTCCCTTTTTTAACTTCAATTTTGGCGCAATCGCCTTAATAGCCTGCTGCTTTTGCTGCACTGTCACATGGCCATTCGCTGCAGCTTCATGTGATTTCTTCAGGCGATAGTCGACTACCGCTTCTTCCAGCATACTGATGATTGTTTCATTCTTCCTCTGCCTCGCAAGAGAAAGGGCATCGCGCTTTATATTGTCCTTTAACAAGGGGTCAGCTCCTTTTTCGAGCAACACGCGTACAGCATCGACACGGCCATTTGATACAGCCGCCATCAGCGCCGTTGTGCCTTGATCGTTTACGCCGTCAATCAAAGCATGATGAGCAATAAGCAGATCCACCACTTTTTCGTGTCCTGATGAAGCCGCACGGTACAGCGCCGTATCTCCTGTAAAGTTCCTGTCATTCACCCGCGCGCCCTGTGCAATGAGAAGGCGCACAATCTCCAGCATGCCGCGCTGCGCCGCCCAGATCAGCGAGGTCATCTCGGATTTGCACTTCTCATTGGCATCAGCGCCGCTCAGCAGCAGATGCTGCGCCTCTGCAATATTCCCCTGCTGGATGGCGCGTTCCAGTTCACCGGCTGCGGACGTTGTCATGGTTTCGGCCCTATTTTCAGCTTGGGACGTGGCGCCAGTGTGGCACGCAGGTTCGCCTGTTTCTCGGCGGCAGAGGCGTGCGCTGCCTTGGTGGCCTTCTCGGCCGCTATCTCCGCATCCTGGGCTCTTTTTTCGGCCAGACGCTGCTCCACCGGCGGCGCTTCTTCAATCAGCTGGGTAATGTCATCAAAGCGGGCTTTCCTGGCAATGTCCATGACGTTTTCATCATCAGAATTTCTATCATTCAGTGTTGCACCATAGTCGATCAGCAGGCGCACCGCTTTAATACTCTTGCGCCGTGCCGCGAACATAATTGTCGTGCTGCCGCAATTATTTCTGTGGTTGATATCGGCGCCTCTCTCGATCAGCAAACAAGCTGCTTCCTCATTCCTGTGCCACATGGCCCACAGCAGCGCCGTATGCCGCGTGCTATCTTCATCATCAATGTTCGCGCCCTTATCAAGCAACAGGCGTATAATATCCGTCTTGCCCTGGCAGGCTGCCACGATCAGCGGGGTCTCGCCGCTATTCTTCTTCTCGTTAACATCAGCGCCGCGCTCCAGTAATGCCAGCATTGACTTCACATTGCCCCTTCTCACAGCATCCGTTAGCGCGCCAACAGCAGCTCTTTGTGTTTCTTCTGGCATATCTACGGACCCGCCTTCAGCTTCAGCTTAAGCTTGGGTGCATGTTCTTTTAGCCTCTGCTGCTTTTGGGAAACAGTCATATGCCTGACAGCTTCGGCTTTAACCGCCGCCATATGAGCTTCAAAGCGCTGGCGCATTTCAACCGCCTCTTTGATCATCTCGATAACATCGGGGCGCTTTCTTTCAATAGCGATATCTATCACTGTTCCGCCTTCATCGCTGACGGCTTCAACCGATGCCCCCTTACTGATCAGCAGGGGAATAGCTTCGATGCATCCCTGGCGCATCGCCCAAATCATTGCCGTATTGCCGTAGGCACCCCTTGCATCAGGGTTAACCCCCTTTTCAAGCAGCCGCTGAACGCTTTCTTCTTTCCGGTTATAAGCCGCCCACATCAGCGGCGTCAGTCCGGCAAAGCCCCATTGCTCGAGGTTGGCTCCTTTATCAACGAGAAAGTCTATAATCTCTGTTTTGTCGCAGGCGGCCGCCATTGTCAGCGGTGTATAGCCAGACTCATCCGTGCAGTTGACATCAACGCCCTGTTCCAAAAACACTTTTACATCCGGCAAGTCTCCCCTTTTTACAGCTGCAATCAGGTCTTTTGGCGAAGGGGTGGCGCTGACAGCGGTGTTTAAAGGGGATTGGGTGGTCATGGTTGCGGTCCCGGTTTTATCTTAAGCGGCTTAACATGCTTTTTTAAATTCTGCATCTTTTTTGAAAAAGCATCATCACTGGCCTTCTTGAGCTTGGCCTTTTCCTCTTTTACTTTTTCCTCCGCCTTGCGCCTGCGGGATTCAAGAGCATCGGTCAGCAAATCTGCCATGGCGGTATTGTTCAGCCTATTGGCCATGTCGATGGCGTTTTCCTCCCCCTTCTTCCGCATTTCAATGTCAGCGCCATGATCCACCATCAGTTGGACCATTCCCTTCTTGTCAGCCTGCACAGCCCTGAACAAAGCGTTCCAGCCATAGTCATCCATACAGATGTTCACGTCAGCGCCATTTTCCACCAGCAGCTTAACTATTGTTTCATTATTCCGGTCTACAGCCCACATCAACGCCGTATAACCTCCGCTATTCTGATGGTTGACATCGATGTAGCCGCTCTCGATCAAAATACGTACAGCCTCCACATGCTGCCCCTGCACGGCCTGAAACAGCAGGGTGTTTCCTATGTCATCCGTCTCGGTGATGTCTGCGCCCTCCTGCATCATCCCCTTGAGGGTTTTTATATCGCCCCTCTGCACGGCGCCCTTTAGCTTTTGATACGATATGCTTGGGTGCTTAAGCGCAGTATTTGCAGTTACATTTAGCGTCATAACTTCGGACCCGCCTTCAGTTTCAACTTGTGAGCGTTTCCCTTCACGCGCTGCAGTTTTTCAGAGACCATTTCATGTCTGACTTTTTCGGCTTCAGCCTCAACAGCAGCCGTTTTCTCCGCCGCCTCCCTGGTCCTGTTCTCGACAAACCGGCGGTGTCTTTCCGGCGCCTCGCTCAGGATTCCTTCAATCTCCATATAGGTATCGATAAAAGACTTCGAGCAGCCGTAGCACTCGTCCAGCACCTCGTACACCGACAGCATAGGCGTATATCCCCCCTTGTTCTTGTTATCAGGGTCAGCGCCCCAGTCCACCAGCAGGCTGGTGATCTCGATCCCCTTGTCCACCGCATACATGAGCGCCGTGCTGCCGTTTTTATCCTTGTCTTCAACATCGGCGCCGCGCTCCAGCAAATTCCTGGCTGCCTCGACATCATTGCGGTTCACAGCTGCTCTCAGCTCTCCCGGCGCAGGTTTTTCTATTTCCCCCGCCATGGCTCAGCCCGCCTTTAAATTAAGTTTATGCGAGACTTTTTTAACCTGCTTCTGTTTCTCGGAAACGTTTTCCTGCCGGGCCTTTTCGATGGCGGCGGCTTTTTCGGCCTCTATATTTGCTCTTTCTTCAACAAACTTGCCGTGCCTCTCCGGCGCTTCTCTCAGCACATCGGCAATTTTTATAAGAGACGCCGGCAGCCCGCCGCCAAACTCCTCGCACATGGCGGCGATCTGCCCCACCATATCGAACGCGTTATAGCCGTAATTATTCTCCTTAAGCGGATCAGCTCCTCTTTCTACAAGAAGAGTGACCATGTCCAGACATGACTTATTTATTGCAAGGAGAAGGGCTGTGCTTCCATTCTCCGCAACTGCATTGGCATCAGCACCGCGATCCAGCAAGTCTTCGGCGACTTTTAAATTATTGCCCTCTACGGCAGTGATCAGTTCTTCAGGGGCCGGTTGCTTATTTGGATTTAAAGCGTTTGCTGATGACATTTGTTTTTCCTCGGAGGAATTAATTCTGTGATTAAGCGCAATATGTTAACTATCGACATCATATATGTCAATGTTATTTTCCGGCAAGGTTAAAAAACAAAAAACCCTCTGTTTCCAGAGGGTTCCTTGTATTCAAGCTTTCTGATTTAGACTGAAGGCTTATGAATGAACGAACAGCTTCGCCGCTACCGCAACCAGCAGGATCGCCACGATATTAGTGATCTTGATGAGCGGGTTGACGGCAGGACCGGCTGTGTCCTTGTAGGGGTCGCCGAC
>PLXM01000025.1 GCA_003153235.1 Rhodospirillales bacterium | reverse complement strand
CGCTGGATGCCAACGACGACATCACGCAGCAGCAGATTGCCGGTTCCACCATCGCCAAAACACAAACCGCCGCGTTTGATAGTCTCGGGCGGGCGTTGCAACAGGTCGGCGCTTATAACGAGACCACTGCATTCACTTACGACCCCGAGGGCAACCGCCTGACCTCGACCGACGCGCTGAGCCATACATCAACACAGGGCTTCGATGCGCTGAACCGGCTGATCAAGTCCATCGACGCGCTTAACGGCACGACTTCATACGCATTGGATGCGCAGGACAACCTGACCTCCGTCACCGATCCGCGCAGCCTCGCCACCGGCTACACCTATAACGGCTTCGGCGACGTCATCTCGCAGACCAGCCCTGACACTGGCACGACCACCTATACGCTGGACGCCATGGGCAACCGCATCGGCGAGAAGGACGCGCGGGGCGTGACGACGGCGCGCACCTTCGACCTGCTCAACCGCGTACTGACAGAGCGATACCCGCCCTCGACGGATGAGGATGTTATTTACACCTACGACCAAGGGGCCTTTGGTATTGGTCGCCTGACCTCATTTACAGATAAAAGCGGCTCCACAGCCTTTACCTATAACGCACGCGGGGACATCGTCACCGACAGGCGTACGGTCGATGACAAGACCTACACCACTTCCTACGCTTACGACCTTGCCGACCATGTGGCCTCAATCACCTATCCTTCCGGAGATGTGGTGAGCTACACGCGGGACGGGTTCGGGCGCATCACGTCCGTGACCTTGCAGAAAAAAGATCATGATCGTGACACTCCCGCCACCGCGACGCTGGCCAGCGGCGTGACGTACGAGCCCTTCGGCCCGGTCAGCGGCTTTACCTTTGGCAACGGCGTTACGGCGGCATTCACCTACGATCTGGACTACCGCCTCACAGGCATCACCGCCAAAGGCACAAAAACCATCCAGAACCTGACGATGGCTTATGACGGCGTCAACGACATCACCTCCATCACGGACGGGGTGGACGCCAGCCGGAGCCAGACCTTTACCTACGACTCCGACTATCGCCTGTTGACCGCCAACGGCGCTTACGGCGCGGAGAGCTTCACCTACGATGCAGACGGCAACCGCCTCGGAGAGACCAAGACCGCTGATGATCACAAACCGCGCACCAGCGTCTATACTTATGCGGCCACGTCCAACCAGCTCTCCGCCATCGCGGGCGGCGGGGAGTCTCATCAGTTTACCTATACCACCAACGGCGACACCGCCTCGGAAACCGGCGATGTTGGCAAAACATTCACCTACGATGCCCGCAACCGCAACAGTGTGATCGACCTGCGTGGCGACAGGTCCGGCAGCATCAAATACCTCTACAACGCGCTCGGCGAGCGGGTCTCCAAGGATCATGACCGCGATGGCGACAATGACAAGGATGACGGCCCGAGCAAGGATTTTATCTACGACGAACAGGGCCACCTGATCGCACAGGGCGCTGATACAACGCGGCGGGAATATGTTTATCTCAACGACCTGCCCATCGCAGTTGTAGACGGCAAGAACATCCTCTATATCCACTCAGACCAGCTCGGCACGCCGCAGAAGATGACAAACGCTGACCAGAAGATCGTCTGGGATCGTGTTGCAGAACCGTTTGGCGAAGCATTCAGTGTCACCGGCCCCGCTACTCTCAAGCTCCGCTTCCCCGGACAGTTCCATGACACCGAAAGCGGGTTGGATTATAATTTTAATAGAACCTATGATCCTCGAAGAGGATATACTCAGTCCGATCCGATAGGGCTGCTGGGTGGAATCAATACATACGGCTACGCGCTACAAAATCCAATAGTGAATATTGATCCTACCGGAAATGCCGTAGGTGTACAGCTTGTACCGGTTTCAGCTCGTATAATCTTTTCTGTCCTTCCGATAGTAGGATGCTTAATTGACCCTGCCTGCAACAAGACCATTGGCAATATGATGAATCCTCCGTCTATTCCTAATAATCCTTCTACTGCCCCCCCTGACAATCCGCCTACTAATCCTCCCGCCGCAGCTCCGCAATCTGGGGCAGAAGGCGGCTCCTGCGAAGCTCCGCCTCCAACCCCAGAGGAATGTCAGCAGCAATGGGCTGAGGCTCGTGCACGCTGTTCTGATTATTTCTCCATGCCCCCAAATAGCAGACCCCCAGAAATCTGGGGCGGTGGCCTTGATGCCTGTATAAGGGGGCAAGTTAGTCAAGACTGTGGAGGCAATAAAGTTAAATGAAGCAACAATTGGAGGATGCTATCAGTAAAGCTAGAGAATTATCCCGCGTCGGAAACAAAGATGCTGCGATTTCTTTAGCGAATGAGCTCTTAGAGCAATACCCCCTTGAAGCAAGAGTATGGTTTTTAAGAGGCTCTCTTTATTCTCTTAAGAAAGATTATCTTGCAGCAATCAAGGATATAACTGAGGCAATTTGCATCCATCCGGAATCACATTTTTTCTTTAATAGAGGCTGCTATTATTTCAGTATTCGTCAATATACATCCGCTATTGAAGATTTTAAACAAGCTTTAAGTATGGACAACTATAATGACGAGTCATACCGTCAATATTTGTTTTTTTGGAGAGCGGAGACATTGATTAAGCTAAATAAAAAGCAAGAGGCTCTTTTAGACATTGCGTGCATAGGGGAAGATTTTAAAACATGGACATTCGCATTGCGTAGCAAGTCAGACCTTATAGCTGATTGCGAAAAACTATGAGATCAAGTCACTTAATAGTTATAAAAAGAAATATTTTCTATCTGCCTGACGCCGATGGCAACCGGCTTGGCGAGACAAAGACCGCCGACGATCACAAGCCGCGCACCAGCGTCTACACCTATCCGGTCACATCCAACCAGCTGACCAGCATCGCGGGCGGTGGCGACAAGCATGCATTCACCTACGATGCGGCGGGCAATACAGTCTCCGAAACCGGTGATGTTGGCAAAACATTCACCTACGACGCCCGCAACCGCAACAGCGTCATCGATCTGCATGGCGACAGGTCCGGCAGCGTCAAATACCTCTACAACGCGCTCGGCGAGAGGGTCTCCAAGGATCACGACCGCGATGGTGACAATGACAAGGATGACGGCCCGAGCAAGGACTTCATCTACGACGAACAGAGCCACTTGATCGCGCAGGGCCAAGACACTACGCGCAGGGAATATGTTTACCTGAATGACCTGCCCATCGCTTTAGTAGACGGCAAGAACATCCTCTACATCCATACCGACCAGATCGGCACGCCGCAGAAGATGACCAATGCTGACCAGAAGGTCGTCTGGGATCGTGTTGCAGAGCCGTTCGGCGAGGCCTTCTCCGTCACCGGGCCTGCAATCCTCAAGCTTCGCTTCCCCGGACAGTTCCACGACACCGAGAGCGGGTTGGATTATAACTTATTCCGCAGCTACGACTCTAAAACAGGCCGCTACACCCAGTCAGACCCCATTAGCCTGCTCGGCGGAGTAAACACTTTCGGCTATGTGGGGCAGAATCCTATAACAAGAATTGACCCGAAAGGTGAGTTGTGGCCTCAAGCTGTGGGAATTTGTATGATCGGAGTTATCACATATGAATGGTATGAATATCTATCAAATCCTCCACCCTTACCTCCGTCGCCACCACCAACTCCTGCTCCTACTCCATCAAATAATCCGCCTTGGTATAATCAGTCAGTGACAAATCCTGCTACACCTTTACCAAGCAATAAGCCTGAAGTTCCGGAACCTCCAGAACCACCAGATTGGCCGGAATAAAGAATACTATCGTTAGATAAGAAAGTAAGGAAGTCGTAATGACAAAAAAGAAAAATTATCCCAAGCTGATATTACTATATGGCTACATTGTTTTTGCATCGGGATTATTGGGTCTTATTTATGATAGCATATCAAGAAGTCACAACCTTTATCCATTCAACTTTGGTATTATTCTAGGCTTTGGCGCTCACACAATTATTGGCCTATTCGCAATTCTCATTGGAAACTGTCTAAAAAACATTGAAGAGCGATTAGATCGGCTTAAAAAATAATTTAAAGAAGGCGGTACATTGGGACTATAAAACTCCTGATGGCTCAATAACTAAGATAAAATATTAACATGACACAAGGCAGTAAGCATTCCGGAGAAAGTGGATCGGCATTTGAAACCGTATGGGAAGATATAAAAAATATTTATAGCGTTCGAGCAGAAAAAAGGCCTTGGTACACTACAAAGTTGACTGAAGCTAATTTACAAAGATGGGCGCGTCAGATGCCTGTAATAATTGGAGTGGGAGCTGTTTTAGCTTTTTAATAACTAGAAAGATAAATGATGCCTTACTCTCCGTCGATATCTGCTGAAGCCATGAGCCTTCTAAAACAAGGGCAGGATTACTCTTTTAGTGATTCTCCCGACTATATAGCAGCTGAAAAGTGCTTCCGAAAAGCTATTGAAATCTCCCCTAAATGGGGAGAGGCTTTCCATTGGTTAGCAAGCGCACTACAACAGCAAAATAAGCTAAAGGAGGCTTGTGAGACGGCACGGCAAGCAATCCGTTTACTTCCTGGAGACCCGCGCCCCCTGCTTTCTCTTGGATACTTCTTAGTCATGTCCGCTCAATATGCCGAAGCGATACCCTTCTTTGAGGAGGGCCTGAATCTAAAACCCGCATATGCTGAAGCTGACGCGCGATTAGGGCTGGCAGAGGCCTTTGAGAAGCTCGGCCAGATTGAAAAGGCCATAGCCCTCTGGAGACAGATTATAAAGATGGAACCTTCTTACCCTTCCGATGAATGGCCTATGGAAGAGGCGAAGAAGAAACTTGTAGAACATAGTTTAAAAGACTGACAATGGTCTTGGTCTACGTGACACTTAATCAAAGGGATCTGAGTAATTTGAATTTAAACCAGCAATCAGTAGTGCCCTTCGGCCCGCGTAACCGCCACCGTTGCCCGCTGGCTCGTTGTCAAGTACCGCCGGTGCAGCAATGTGCTAAATTTTTAACGACTCCTGCGGTGCTTTGGCATTGATGAATTCATGGATGATCGTGAGTTGTTTGCCACCTTCTTGCCCACCAAAGTTTACATCCTGCGTTGGTTTGCCCCAGCCCCGATTAAGTAAGATAACTGCTGCTGCAATCTGGACTGCATGGCTATCACCGTTGCGCATGACATCGACGAGTACTTTTATGCACTCTTCTGTGTATTCACGAGCAAGAGAGGCAGCCAGGATATTTTTCTTGGAATTGTAGCCTGCTCTGCGTCCTGAATTTTTGTTGCCAGCCATTTTAGAATGTACTTTTTCCCAATGATTTCAATGTACCTCTATTATAGCACAGAAAATATAACATCACATTTACACCCCTATATCAGGCATCTCGATCAAGCGTTGCAATACATCATCTGGCCTGCTGCTTTCTGCCATTTTATCAGCAACATCGAAACATTCTTTTTCTTTCAATGAATTAGGCGTTGCGGATGCGCTTTCTGTGCCGCAACGTTGCAGGCCATCCGCAACACTGGAAACGCCTGCCATATCGCCATTTATTGAAGATTGTTGCACTGTTGCGGATTTTTCAGGGGAGGCGCCGGGGGAAAACAGATACCGAGTAAAAGCATCATCAAACCATACCTTCATAAACCCTCTTGGCGTATCTACACCGATACGGATAACTTCAGGCTTGATCGCGTAGTCCTCAAGCATTTATGCCTGCTGCCGAGCTGTCATGGGCTTGCCCCCCTTGCCATAGGTAGCCCACAGTCTTGAATCATCCGCGTTCAACTCCTGCAATAGGTTTGCTGAAGAGATGCGGTCAGAGATTTTATACTTTCCGGTAAATACCTCTTGGATGTCAGCCAGCAATTCAGTAGAAAGAGAAGCTGCTTCCTGTTCTACACCAGAAAGTATTAAGGCTGCCTCCCGCGCCATTTTAGGCCATGCACCTTCGGCGTGGTCAGCAATAGCCAGCAGCGACTCCCAATTATCCTGTGCGCGGTCATTCAACTCATCAGGCAGCACAGGTCGGGCACGTTCAATCTCTGCGCTTGCATCCTGCGCATATCGCGCCAGCATAGACACCAGACGTAAGAAAACTCTTTTATCGGCATGGCGCAGGCGTTCGACACTTTCACCCGGCAGCTTACGCCTGAGTTCAAGAATCACAGCCCTGTCCATAATCGTATCGGCTTGTGAGCCGATACCACTGATAACCTTGGCACTCCATGTACTAAATTTTTGAGGCTCGTGATTGTCTCCAACAGTACGGATGACATAGGCCGCCTGCCGTGTATGACCGGAATTGAGAATTCCCCGCGCTTCTTCATTGTCGCGCAGGAAAGTATCAGCCTCATCTATTAAAAGAGTCGGGTTGTGCCCCTCAACAACACGGAAGATTGCAGCTGGGGAAATATTCGAGGCGACAAGAGGGCGGCGTACAAGCCGACTTATCACGATCAGCAGTTGAGATTTCCCGCAGCGTTTTTCTGGTGCCGTGATAATTGCTATTGGTGAAATTTGCACTACATCGATAAACCAAGTGAATACAATCCACAACGCCACTGCCTGCGCTGTTTCTTTACTGCATACGATAAATCTTTTTATTGTTTCATAAATTTCATCTAGCAGTATAGCTCCGTTGACGGGATCAGGCCAAGGCTCTACGGTAGGAAACATTGAATCCATACCGTTTCCTTCGCTTCCGGTGGGTCGTTCTTTGTATACTTCTGCATCAAGCGTCTCTGTGCGGCATCCTAGTTTCCTTGCTTCTTCTTTCCTTACCCGGTCATATTCCATCGGTGGCAAGGCAGCGAGTCTCTTCACGGTCGCCTGCATATCAGCTTGGGTCTGACCTTCTGAGGGCTGTTGGAGTCGTGGTAAAGCCATCAGGTCATCCGGCATTGCGTCCGGGTGCGCGTGCAGCCAGTCAACAAAATCGCCACCATCTGGCAGGCCTAATGCAGCACTGTCTATGGTTTCAACTGTACAACCAAGAGTATGAAGTTTTTCTGCAGCATTTTTCCCGTACATGAATCCTGCTTCATTATTGTCTGGAAGGACTCTACATGGTTTTTCAGCCACAGCTGTCCAGTCTGCTCCATTCGCACTGGTCGCGCTGCCGCTGGTAGTGGCAATATATTTGTCACCCACACCATGTTTGGAAAAAAACTGATTGGCAACATCGCACTTTTTTTCACCTTCCATGATAAAGACTACTGCTCCCGACTTTTGTGCCAGCAAGTGAAGATTATAAAGAGGCTTTAATCTGCCCTTCAGGTGCGGCGGTTCACAGAGATGGAATTTCCCTGATTCGTCTTGATACATAGGACGCATCCATTTCCTATCGTCCTTGTGCTTCAGGCGTATGCGCCAATGGCTGTCCGTTCCATCTGGGTTCTTGTAGGCATGTAGCGCTTCCCACATAAAGCCTTCGGATAACGCCTTTTTTGCAAAATTACGAGCAGCTTGCTCGGGAGCAATATTTGTTGTCATTACGCTTCTCCCCATGCGCCAAGATTTTTTGCAGCCTCAGGGAATTTCTGGCCCGTGACAGCCATATAAAAAGCAAGAATATCTCCGCCTTTTATACCGCAAGCGTGGCATATATAATGCCCTGTGCCTGCATGAAGGCAGAGACTTGGATTCTTTTCTTGCCCGCCAGCGTGAAAAGGGCAACGCAATGTCCAGTATCCAGCGGGATTTTTTCTTTCTGGTTTAATGCCCAAAAGTTTTAGAACAGCTAACGGCTCTGGAAGGTGCTGCCGATTGAATCGTCCTTGATTTTCATGCCTGAAAGCTGTACGTTTTGAGTTGTTGACGACTTTTCGAGCGCTTTCCCGGTTACAGCCGGCGGCGCTTTTCTCTTTTGTGGGGATCATTTCGTCACCCTGCGTGATTCGACTCTTTGTTTTATCCAATCATTTATTTCTGATTCCAGCCAACCCACGGCGCGTGCGCCGCTTAGTGGAACTGGGGATGGAAATGAACCAGATTTAACAAGGGCGTATAGACTCGACCTACTTAAACCTGTTTTTTTCTTAAGCTCTGGAAGTCTTATGATCTGCACTTTATTTTCCTTTCAAATAAACAGAGTTAATTCTCTATGTACTTGTCAGGATGCTAAAAACTTATAGCGGAAAAAGATTTATATTTTTCAGCAGCTTGAAAAATAAAACACCTAATGCCTTAAAATTATGGGTTTATTTCTTCTCTCAGTGAAGAATTACGCAGCTTATAATATGCAGTTCTTATTGCTTCTTTTGAGGCGCGCAATGTCAGCGTTGAGCTTATTCTAAGACCATGTTCTGCCAATACATCGAATGCTTCATCAACGCCAACGCCCGCCTTTATTGCACGTTCGACAGCTAGGCAAAACTCTGTATCTTTTTGAAGGGTTTCCAAATTTTTTCGCCCATTGAGTTTAAATGCAACATTAGCATCTTCTCCTTCTGAGATTTTTTTTAAAGCCTCAAGTAAGAAATTTTTTGCCTCAGGAGGTAACTCTTTTCCTTCCCGAAGAAAAGATGCCATGTAATAGGCAACATCAGGGACGCATTCTGCGTATCCATTATTTGTTCGCATTAAAGCATCTTCTAGATAAAGAAGCCCTAAACTAATTTTTTCATCCATCGTTAAGTCACCTTTTTGAAGTTTCCAATTATTACTTTCCCATTTTTGGATATAAGACTATCGATCAAATCCGCCCATTTCTGCATCAATTCCTGACGCTCAGAAAGATACTCCGCATGGTTATAAGCCCCACGAATTTTATTAGGTTCAGCATGTGCCAATTGCCTTTCGATCACATCGGCCCGATAACCCATTTCATTCAGGGTCGTGGAAGCAAGAGCTCGGAAGCCATGTCCAACCAATTTTCCCTTATACCCTATACGCTTTATCACCATATTTATCGTATTCTCACTCATAAGCATTTGCTTACGATGTTGCTGTGGCGGAAACAACAATTCCCGATGACCACTGAGTTTTTGCAGCTCCTTGAAAAGCTCTATAGCTTGATCAGACAAAGGAACGATGTGTTCCTCACGCATTTTCATGATATGCGCCGGGAGCCGCCATTCTTTAGCTTCAAAGTCAACATCTTTCCATGTTGACTTCCGCAGTTCTCCGGTACGCACAAATGTAAGCAACATAAGACGTATGGCCAACTTGTTTTGCAAACTGGTTTTTGCATCTTCTAGCCTCTGCAAGAATTCTGGAATCTCTTTAGCTTTAATCGTGGGATAATTCTTAGCTTTGTGTGGCTTAAGAGCACGACCATCCCTTAAGGGAAAAGCAGGATTGCTTTTCATTCTCTCGGTCACAATTGCATAGTTAAAAATTGCACTGCTTGTTTGCAGCACGCGGTGTGATACTTCAGTACCGCCGCGCCGTTTAATTCTCTTTTCGTCTCGTGTAATTTTTTGACCTTCGACTTTTCTTATGGCGCTCAATAGTTCTAATGTAGAAATGTCCGCTATCGGACGCTTTCCAAGTTCCCCAACAAGATGGATTTCAATGCGACGCCACAACCTATCAGCATGTTCCGGTGTCCATTTAGATTTGTTGGTTCTAAACCATTCCTTTGCCACGGCTTCAAATGTATTTTCCGCCCTGAACACAGCAAGGCGTTTCTCCGTCCGTTTTTGTGCGCCAGGATCGATTCCTTCAGCTATTGTCTTGCGCATGGCGAAACGCTTGTCGCGTGCCTGACCTAAAGAAACCTCAGGATAGGTGCCGAATCCTATCATGTTCTCTTTTCCAGAGATTTTATACCTGAAGCGCCAATATTTGCCGCCCCGCGAATCTACCTGCAAAAAAAGCCCCTTCCCATCGGCCAGGCGATACATCTTCGCCTTAGGTTTAGCTTCCATCACCTCACGTACCGTTAACAGCATAAGCCCTCCTTTACCGTGGTACGCGCGGGTATGTACCCACCAAAGTACCCACTTTGAACTGGATGTCTTAATCACGCATTAAGCGACCTAAGATAAAAAGTCCATATTTTATTGGGTTTTTACTGAGCTTTGGATTTCCTTGAACTTCCTTGGAGAAGGAA
>PLXM01000142.1 GCA_003153235.1 Rhodospirillales bacterium | reverse complement strand
TAAATCTGTTATGTTTGCTTTGATTTTTTAAATCTTGTTGTATTCAAGCGGCTTGATTTGTATCAAAAAAATTGCGGTTTTTCTACAAAAACTCTGTTTTTTGACAAATAATGCACTGATTTTTGCTGATATACTGGTCATTACATGCCCCATTGGTTAATTTTTTCTTAACATTAAGTTAATATATTCATACCATGTGATATGAAAAAAGAAAAGATTAAACTTTATGGGTTAATTAAAATTTTATTTCAGTGCTCTTAAAATCTCTTTAAGACACTGAAAAATAAGCGAGAACCAGTGTCGCCTTCGGAGGCGACGGGCTTGTTCATTGGCTTATCTAGCTCAACATAACTAGAAAAATCCTGTTGAAGATTAAACCTGACCCCAAGACCAGCTGACGTCAGCGAATCTCGTGCAGCCTCACCTACGGCTGGATCTTGGTTTGTAACTTTTCCATAATCAATAAATGTGTATGCCTGGTAAGACTGTAAAATTTTATTGCTTTCGACAGGACCGCCATAACGTAACTCCGCCACACCCGCATATCCGTTATCACCAGTCATCTCGCCCGTATCATAAGCCCGTCCATAGGTCGGTCCGCCAACTGTAAATTCTTCGGAAGCCAGCAGGGGGTGATTTGCTACCTGCCCCGTTCCCGATACCATCACCGACCAAAGGTCAGGAAGTTGCTGTACGCGGGTGGCAGTAAGGTCGCCTTTCAAGAATTCCTCGTGCCCGTTGGCGCGGGAACGACCTACGCCATCTTCAGTTGCGCCCATCAAATGAAGACCTTNNGTACCGACGCGGGCCGTACGAACACGATCAAGCGCCGTTTGAACGGTGGACACATCTGTTGTGGAATTCAACGCATTAAAACCCGCGACAAGATTAAAGTTGTACTGACGGCTGCGCACAACCGGGTAGACACCTTCCAGATCATACATCTGGCTGTCTCCCTTAATATCTTGCGACGCAATATTACCGCCCGGCTCCGATGAGGTGATAGCAGCGCGCGCGGTGATCTTGGCACCATTATCTCCGATCTGTTCTTCATGGCTAATGTCACCGAATCTCAATTCTTTTGTGTCACTCGTAATAATACCGCGCAAGGTCGTGCGATCATGCAAGCCGAACATGTCGTTCAAGGCACCGACTGCAGTTCCCCTGTAGGGGCCAAGATATCTGGAGCCTCGGTTATCAACACTCACAGACCCTTCATTAGACTTTTCCTCGACATCAATAATGAGATCACCACCACCGCTCTCTTCAGAGGGCTTGATAAGGCTTCTTGCAGTTACGCCAGGCAGGTCATTAATCAGGAGAAGATAACGCTCGATCTCTTTTGAGTTAGCCGCACGCGTCGTGCTGATCTGGTCAGCAAATTTTTGAATCAGGCCATTTTTATCAGTGTAATGTCCGACAAGCTTGACATGAGCGATGCGCCCCTCGATAGCGCGCAGGTGAACGACACCATCGACAACTTTCTGTGGCGGCAGAACTGCGCGGGAGAAAATGTATCCGTCCTCACGGTATTTCTTCGTAACGCGCTGCGCTATTTCATTCAGGTCTGCAAAGGAAACTTTCTGCCCAACCATGTCCTTATACATGTTGTATAGAATCTCAGGTGTGTAAACGTTCGGCTTATCAAGAATAACTTTCCTGAGCACAAACGCTTTCACATCACTGAATTTCTTTTTATTGGCGGCTTCTTCCTTGGGAATTACTATAACCCCCTCGGCATTTGAAGACGTTGGATTTTGACCTTCCAACCCGCGCATGATAACGCCGGGCTGTGTTGATGAAGGAGGTATAGGAGTAGCAGCCCGCGAGCTTACAGGCAAAACCACCAATGATATCGCGAGTAATATTGCAGATTTTTCTATACCGATTATCTTTTTCATGTTTTTCATATCCATAAGCTGAAGAAACCCCAGAATCTGGATACAAGGTATATGCTTTAAAAAAGTTTGCAACAAACATTACATTATCATTGCTATATTAGATTCTCTTAAACAAGGTTTAGCCATAAAAAAATATAATATGGACAATAAAAATACACCGCCCTTAGATACATTTAAAGCGCGCTAAATTTTTTATGTCATAAATATTCAGTCAGTAGCTAAAATACTGCATATGATTTCTTTGGGCAGAGGCTCAGTTGCAGATGAGGTCTGAAGCAAAGCCAACTTTGCCCGCGATGGCACTATAGAAAGTGATTTCGAAGTTCTGGTATCATCCGTCTTCTCACTTAATATCTTTTTTGCGTAAGCCTGCATACTCGCCCCCTTGTTTGGAAGACATAGTATCGCTCCAAAAGATTAAAATATTGTAAAGCTAGTAAGTTTTTAAAGACTTACAATATGCTGATATAATTATTACATAATAAAATTACTGCAATAATTTCTATATGCTTGATTCTATTCACCTCGCCCCATACACTTGGCCCTTCAACAAATCCTTTAAGGGAAAAAATATTGAAAGCCGTTTGCGCACTGCCCTCCGGTTCTGACCTGAAAGTTTTTATTGGACTGCTTGCGGTCGCTTTGGGTTTGAATGCCTGCGCACCCTCCATGCCAGTGCCCGGAGGGACTGCGGATCTCAATCAGGCCTGCTTTAATTCCATACCTGATATGCAAGCACGTGTATTGCAAATGTCTCCCGGTATGCCCGAAGGAGAGATACTCGCAAATCTTTGCCGTAAAAAAGAAACATTAACCCGCCTTGAAAGGCGTGAAATCCGCATCGCACTCTTGGGCGGCGAGAATGTGCTGTTTTCTGGTATGGACACAGAGTCGGACTCACAGCTGATCCGCAGCCTATACGGCTACAAATTCTCCTACAAAAGCGTTAATCGCAAACACGGCTTTCTAAGCCCTATCCGGATCAGAACTGACGAGACAGGGTTCGACTACACCATGACGCTGATATTCAGAGATGGAAAGCTTTTTGAAAAACCTATCCTGTCCGGTGGGCCTGTGAATAAAATAACAAGCAGCACGATATTCGACTTTATAACACCAGGCACCCTCGTAGGGCCGGCTCTGCCTTAAAAAGCGCTCACCCAACAGCGCCTGGCGTTAAACTATTCGTTTAAACCTGTATGTTGGTCCGTGTGATCATTATTGTTGTGGTGAAAGCCGCCATGACCAAGCCAGTCACCGCGATGTGGCCACATACCTCCAGCCATATGTTGATGGAACTCTTTTACTGCCCTTTCACGTTCTTCCGGCGACAGCTTGGCGAGCTTGTCTGCAAAAGCTCTGGCGTGTTGCATGACAATCTGGCTATGCAACTGTTCCATCTGGCTTGTAAGAGAAATAAAGGCTTTCTTGTCAAATTTCTTGGCTGCTAGTACGGCGTGCAGTTTTTCATGCAAAACATGCATCTTTTTGAAAACAGCTTCGTCCTTTTGACAAAACTGGTCGTTTCCTTTTTTAGGAGCAGAATCACACATATGATGGTGATGACGTCCCCCTGCTGCTCCGTTCCCGTCTTTGCCCATGTCATGCGCAAAAGCAGCGCCAGACAGCGCGAACAACCCGCCTAGCAACGCGACGAGACACCATTTTTTATTTTTCATATTTTTTTCCTTAATATATTATCTAGAGAATGCAATAACTTAGTTTTACACGAATATAGCAGAAGAACCCTACGAAATTACTAACAAGAAAGAAAAGCGAAGGGTTTATGCAGGGATGCACGTGTATTTTTCACAAAAACCGTTTACCTTCGGGTGCTCCCAAATTAAAGGCAAAACGGATGATAAAAGAACGGGCCGAAACAGCCCCTGTTAGAATTAGTGGAGATGATGATGCTGCGCTTATGCAGAAAATTTCCTGCGGGGATAGCCGTGCCTTTGAAAAGCTGGTGCACCGGCATCTGCCGCGTTCTGTACGTATGGCTGCCCGCATCACAGGATCATCCGCCGAAGCAGAAGACGCCGTACAAGAAGCTTTCATCAGGGTCTGGAAGCATGCCGCAGAGTGGGAATCTCCCCATACGGCCGGCGCGCAGTTTTCAACCTGGTTTTACCGGATCGTACTTAACCTCTGTATCGACCATAAACGAAAAAGAATATTCACCCCTCTTGAAGAAATATCAGAGCCCGATGACGGGAGGGATAATGCAGAAGCCAGCCTGCAACGACATGAGCTCTCGGAAAGGGTTCGTGGAGCGATTGATACACTCCCTGACCGCCAGCGCGCGGCCTTTGTGCTCTGCTTTTATGAAGAGTGCAGTAATAAAGAAGCGGCATCAATTCTGGGCGTCAGTGTCAAGGCTTTGGAATCACTCTTGGTTCGCGCCAGAAAGTCCCTGCACGATAAACTTCTACCGGAGAAACAATAATGATGAAAATGTCTGACTTTCAGAAGTATATAGGCCTTTATGGCGCAGACTTGTCGCGCTGGCCGGCGCATGAGATCAAACCCGCCATCAATCTCATACAAAATAACACGGAAGCGGGGAAAATTTTATCATCAGCAGAAAAGTTTGACCAGATACTAAGACATTCCTCGCCAGCGCGCGTGAATGAAAAACACCTGACTGGCAGTATCATGAAACAGGTTAAACGTATGCCCTTATATATAGCGCCTGCCTTTTCTATTAAGCCGGCTTACTTTTATGTACCGGGTGGCGGCTTGCTCGTTGTGGCTATTCTGGGCTTCATGATAGGCTTCCACACAACGATAAAAGAAAGTCTTTTGCTTGACCCGATATTCTATACACAAGGGCAAAGTATCAATGACAGTGAAGAGGCTTCATAAATGAATACAAACAAACTGCTGTCCGTATTGGGAACTGTCCTTTTTATATCATTGTCCATTAATATTTTTATGGCGGGCATGATGGCCGGGAATTCCGTCGGCACATCTCATAAAGTCACTTCAGATATTGAAACGCAGGATCAGAAACTGCGGGAAGGCCTGTCTGATGCAGACAAGGTTATTTTAAAACAGTCTATGGACACCGTCCGCGAAAAGCTGACTAAACTTCATGATGATGTCGAGAACATAAAAAAAGCCATAAGGGAACTTATTAAAAAAGACCCGATGGATGAAAAAGCCTTGAATACAGCACTGGAGTCCGAGAAAAATAAAAAACTGGAGATGGTGCACCTTGTTCATGCCGCACGGCAGGACGCAATGAAAAAGATGTCTCCGGAAGGGCAAGCCGCATTACTAAAGCTAAGCCGCCTCGGTTTTAATCTAAGCAATAACGCTCAAAACAATTAGTTACTAATACTGGCGCATCATTGATATCAAATCCGACAACGCCCGGGATGTATCCTGATGTTCCGCGAACTTCACTTCATTGTGCAGCCGTGACAGATCAGGAACCATGAACGGCGGGTCGTCTTTATTCATAGGAACGGCGCCAAGTTTTATATTTTCAGGATATCCACAAAGGGTGCATATTTTTTTTACAAGATCTGCCACTGACATGGTCTCGCCGGAGCCAATATTAATAACCCCCGTAACATCTGAATCAAGAACTTGGGCCAACGCCCTGCCGCAAATACGCGTATCAATAAAGTCCCGTATCTGTGTGCCCTCCGAACAGCGCACAGTTTCTCCGCCAAGAGCTGTGCGAATCGCATACGGTACAAGACGCTCCGGCTTTTCATCAGGGCCAAAAAGCAGAAATAGCCGTGCCCAGGCATAGCTGGCATCCAGAGCCGAGAGTTTTTCCAGCAACGCCAGCTTCGCTCGTCCATAGGGTGTATGCGGGCGGCATAGATCAGTTTCTTTCCACAACGCTTTATTTTTACGCTGCCAGTCATACTCAGCGCAACTCCCTATACCAAGAATTCTCTTTCCGCCTTGAGCAGTAAACTTTTTAAAAAGATCGGCGCTCGCCTCAAGCCACATTGTATTTTCCGGTGCGGTCCAGAATTTGCCGTGCTCGGTATGCCACGCCGTATGCAAAAGATGAGACGGGCGGACTCTGGCGAGAAGTTTTTCTGTCTCAACTGGATTAAGCAGGTCGCAGGAATGCCACTGTACTCGCGGCACATCGACCCCTCCCTTGTGAGAAACACCATGCACCTCATAACCCAAGTCAAGAAGAGGGTGAAGCGTTTTCCCGCCGATAAAACCGGCCGCCCCCGTCACCAGAACAACTTTATCCGGCATAATCGGGCCATTCCTTATCACGGTCAGAAATGATAGTAGGTTGACGCGGCCATTTGATGCCAAACGCCGGATCATTCCATCTTATACCAACAGCCCGTGCCGGATCATAAAGGCCTTCTATCTGGTACAGCACATCCGTATCATCCATAAGAGTGATAAACCCGTGTGCCACGCCTTTCGGAACAAAAAGGCCAAGCCCATTTTCTCCGCTCAGCTCGGCACAGAACCACTTCTTATATGCGGGCGAGTCTTTTCTTAAATCCACAACGACATCGTAAATCTTGCCACGAAGGCAGGTAATCAGCTTCTGTTCCTCCGCCGGATTACTTTGAAAATGAAGCCCCCGCAGAGTTCCCGCGCTGGTATTGTGAGACATGCTATTCTGCTGTGGCGTAAAATTTATTTTATGCGAGCTGAACCTTCTCTGGCAAAAGAGCCGCATGAAATAACCACGCGCATCAACTGATTTTTCCGTCTGAACAATATGTACACCCGGTATGGGGGTTTCGACAAAGTTGATCATGCCGCTACCTTCATCTGTAAGGAAGGAATGGCCGTCACAAACTGCCCTCCCCATGAAGTAATATCTTTCATCTGTTGTGTAATTTCCTCTGCAATATTCCATGGCAGGATCACCAGAAAATCGGGCTTTGTTTGCCTGATTTTATCAGGGGAGAAAATCGGTATGTGCGAACCGGGAAGATAGTATCCCTGCTTGGCCGGGCTAAGATCGCACACATAGCTGATCTGGGTTGCATTGACATGGCAAACGTTTAGCAGCGTATTACCCTTCGCCGCTGCGCCATAGGCAGCCACTTGTCTCCCCTTCTTTTTTTGCAGATTAAGGAAGTTTGTGAATTCCCGGCAGACGCTCTTTACTTTTGCATCAAATCCCTGATAGCCCTCAAGCTTGCTCAGCCCCGCTGTCATTTCCTTCTGCCTCAACCTTTCAACCGCCGATGTGGGAGCGTGGGCGCCGGCATAACAAACCCATACCCGCAGGCTGCCGCCGTGTGTCGGTAATTCCGCGACATCAAAGATATGCAACCCATGTGCTGCAAAAATTTTCTCTAGCGTATAAAATGAAAAATAACTGTAATGTTCGTGGTAGATCGTGTCGAACTGCGTCTGCTCAATAAGCTGTAATATATGCGGCACTTCAATGCTGGCAACGCCGCCGCTGGCAAGCAATACCGCAAACCCCCCAACAAAATCATTGATATCTGGTACATGAGCAAGGACGTTATTGGCAACCATCAGGTTTGCGGCACCCCTTTGCGCCAACACCTTCTTCGCTGTTTCTCGTCCAAAAAATTCCGCCACAGTGGGAACTCCGGATTTTATTGCCGACTCGGCTATATTGCGTGCCGGTTCGATCCCCAAGCAGGGTATGCCGGCAGTAACAAAATTCCTGAGCAGATATCCATCATTACTCGCAATTTCAACAACACGTGAGGCTGGTCCGAGTCTGAAGCGCCGTATGGCTTCTTCACTAAACCGGCGTGCATGCTCAAGCCAGCTCGTCGAATAGGACGAGAAATAAGCATACTCTCCGAAAAGATCTTCAGCTGAAACGGCGGGCTCAACCTGCACCAACAGACACCTGTCGCAAATACGCGCATGCAGCGGATAGGAGGGCTCGGGCTGTCCCAGCATCTCCCTGGTTAAGTAACGGTTGGCCAATGGCGTCGTACCCAGATCTGCGAAGGTATGTTTGAGCGGCGCTTTGCAAAATGAACAGGAAAAGCTCATGTTATCCTCGCGCAATACTCTTCAAATTGCTTTTCACAAAGCTGCCGTGCATTTTTACCCGCATGAAATCCGGCGTACCAGTCCGCTGTCCATTTCACAGTCTCATCCATAGCTAGGCGGTTTTTCCACTTGATAGTCTTCTCAGAGAGACTCGTATCCAGCAACAGCGTTGCTTTTTCTGGCATAGTCGGTGCTTCAATTTTATGGGGTACTCTCTGCCCTAACGCTTGCTCAAAACCCCTTAGAACGTTTTCTACAGTCACAACTTCTTTTTTTGCCGGGCCGAAATTCAGCGCCAGAGGCACACCTTCTGCGCCCAAAGCTTTAATATAGGTCAGATAGCCAAACAACGTATCCAGCACATGCTGCCACGGGCGTACAGCTTGCGGATAGCGCAGCACCAGTTCCTTGCCGGACACGAGTGAACGGTAAATATCCGGGATCAGGCGATCTTCACTGAAGTCTCCGCCGCCAATAACGTTACCCGCACGCGCACTGGCGATACAGCTTTGCGCATCAGGAAAGCTGGCACGCCAGCTGTGCACAACCATTTCCGCAGCCGCTTTTGAGGCGCTGTAAGGATCATCTCCGCCGAGCGCGTCATCTTCGCGGAAAGCATTACCTGACTCTGCATTGCGGTAAACCTTATCACTCGTGACAACCAAAACTGTCACAGGCTGCGCAAGTTCTTTAACAGCCTCAAGAAGGTGAGCTGTTCCCATGACATTCGTTGAAAAAGTTTCCACGGGCATTCTGTATGAACGCCTTACCAGCGCCTGTGCGGCCATATGGATGATGATGTCCGGCTCCGTTTCACGAACAGCTTTTTTAACTGCTTCGGGCTGGCGGATATCGGCGGTTATATTTTTTACATCCAGCGAGAGAAGTTGGAAAAGGTTAGGGTTGCCTTCCGGCGCAAGGGCGATCCCCGTAACATTTGCGCCCATTTTAGACAGACATAAAGACATCCAGGCCCCCTTGAAGCCTGTATGCCCCGTCAACAATACTTTTTTATGAGTCCAAAAACTATCTCTCATGCCTTCCAAATTTTCCATGGCGCAGATCCATCCAGCCATAAGGACTCAAGGTATTCTCTGTCGCGCAGCGTATCCATCGGCTGCCAGAAGCCGTCATGACGGTAAGCGGAGAGCTGTCCTTCCTTTGCAATCTTTTCAAGAGGCTCGTTCTCCCATTTAATTGACTCACCGCCAATATAATCAACGCATTTGCGCGACAGGACAAAGAATCCGCCATTAATATAACCGCCATCGCCCTTGGGCTTCTCTAGAAACTGCGTAACCTTATTCCCCTTGATGTCGAGCGCACCGAAACGTCCTGGCGGCTGTACGGCAGTTACCGTTGCAAGCCGCCCCTCTGCGCGATGGAAATCTATTGCTTTGCGAATATCCACATTGCCCACACCATCGCCATACGTCAGGAGAAATGTGTCATCCCCCTCAAGATAACGCGATGCAATTTTGACACGTCCGCCCGTTTCTGTTTTTTCGCCGGTTTCCACCAGCGTGACGCGCCAGTCTTCCGCATTACTGCGGTGAAAAATAACTTGTCCGGATTTTATATCAACTGAAATGTCGGAGCTGAAAAGCCGGTAGTTGGTAAAGAAGTGTTTGATCAGGTCGCCACGATAGCCGAGACAAATAATGAAGTCCCTGATCCCATGCGCATCATAAAGCTTCATGATATGCCAGAGGATAGGCATGCCGCCGATTTCAATCATCGGTTTTGGACGTGTGCGCGACTCCTCGGCAATTCTCGTTCCGCGTCCGCCCGCTAAAATCATCGCTTTCATTTCAAGACATCCTCTACTTTTTTATAAAAGTTCTGCGCAAACCTTTCCGTCTGGCCCAACGGCTTGTTCCTGATCTGCGCCCGTAATCCTGTACGTAGTATTTCGCGTCGTTTTTTATCTTCCGCCAGAGAGAGGGCCTTTGCGATATATTCCTCACGCGTAAAGGTGCATAAATCACCAAGTCCTGCATTGTTGAGGTTACTGTAACTGAGGCGCTCAAAAAATGCCGGCCCGACCAACGTCACAACCGGCACACCC
Organism: Rhodospirillales bacterium; assembly: GCA_003153235.1. Classification (GTDB taxonomy): domain Bacteria; phylum Pseudomonadota; class Alphaproteobacteria; order Micavibrionales; family UBA2020; genus PALSA-926. The sequence continues at coordinate 4,928 of PLXM01000142.1, read as the reverse complement.
ATCCACAAAGTTTCGCAGGTCGTGGTGCCCCCGACATGCGGGAAAGTGTCCAGCGCAATATCAATCTCGTTATAATGCGGCATATTGTTGCCGCGGATTGCTATATAGGCGATCCGGCTCTCTTCAATGCCGTGCTTGGAAAATTCCTTCGCCATATTCATGCGAAACGCAGGCACGTCGCCCTCCGGCCTCACAAATAGGAAACGGGAATTGGGAATCTGCAGCATGACGGCCGCCCATGTGGCGATAAGTTCCGGTGTATACTTGTTAGGATTGTTCATCGTACCGAAAGTAATAAAACCATTGCGGTTCTGGGGGATGTCCGCCATGATCACCGGCATATCATGAAAGCGTGTGCGTCCGAGGCTGACCCATGTTTCCATCACCTCAAAAGGCTTTTCGATCAGAAGACGCGCATCATCCGGTTTCAGGAAAGGATCGACCAGAATATAGTCGATTGCTGACATCCCTATAGAATGCGGATAGCCCAGCCAGCTTGCCTGAACAGGCGCTGCCTTATAGGCCATGACCTGCACCTTGTTCATGTCCGTCGGCCCGCCAAGTTCAAAAAGAATATCGAGATGATCATCGGCAATGCCCTGCGCAACATCAAAACCGGACTTATGCGGCCACCAGCGAAAAGCACTCACATTCGCTGTAATATGTTTCTGCAGGTTATCTTCAGCGCCCGTATAAAAAGAATAGCAATAGACCTCGAAGCGGCTGCGGTCATAATTTTCGAAAAGCGGCAAGGCGAAATAACTCACCGGGTGGTTGCGCAAATCACTGGACATGATGCCGACACGGATCTTGCTTTTTGCAGCCGACGGTGAGTACTTTACGGGAGTCTTGGCGGCATTAGCCTCCATCTTTTCTCCCCACGCGCGATGATACTTTACGAGATCAAGCCTGTCCTGCAATGTTTTTACCCGCCCCAAAGTGGTCCAGAAAGGCTCTATCCTGCCCTCGCCGATCCAATGGCGCATCAGCACATCTTTTTCCGGCAGCTCATCAAAACGCTTGTAATCTATGCAACGCAAAAACAAATCCCAAGGCGCGTCTGCCTCAGCCACAAGGCTCTTGCGGGAAAACCTGCTGACGATCTCGCAGGCAACTTCGTATGCTTCCTGAATATGCGCTGCCTCAGAACCATAACGCGAACGGTTAAGGCTCTGGCATAACCTCGACAATGTACGGAGAGAACGATTACTGGCGTCAACAGCCCTTTTGAAATATTCGTTTGCCTTCTGCCGGTCGATAGGCTCCAGAAAACGCCCCATCGTCAGCAAATCAAGAACGCGGTTGGGTTTTAACTCCAGCGCCTTGCCGAGAGACACTATGGCCTCATCCATACGCCCCTGAAATTTCAACACCCAGGCTCTGGCGGAATAGGCCTGCGCATCTTCAGGGAGATGCGCCATCCTTTCTTCTATTTCTTTTTCTGCCTCGTCATACCGGCGCTGGTTGCACAAAGTGCCGATAAAATCGATAAAAACACCCTCATGAAGGGGGTTGACCTGCAGGCATTTGCGGTAGAACTCCGTCGCCTCCGCATGTTTCTCCTGCAGGGCAAGTACGTAGCCAACGAGCCGCCAGTTTTCAGCGTTCTTCGGCTGCAGCATCGCCGCTTTCCTGTACATCGCTTCAGCTGCCTTCTGGTCGCCCATTTCGTTATAGGCGTTGCCAAGGTTGCGATGCGGCTCTACATCCTTCGGCGATGACCTACAAACCTGCAAAAGTTTTTTGACCGCCTCGTCATAGCGCCCTTGTTTTTTGAGCACAAGACCGAGTAAGTGATTGAACGCATAATCTTTGGCGTTCCCCTTGAGGAAACGGTTGACTTCCTCTTCGGCTTCCTTGAGTTTTCCTGCATCCATCAGGCAAATCGCGTGCTCCAGATACACTTGTCTTGTATCCTCTCCCGCCTCTATCGCTCTTTTGAACCAGTCCGCAGCTTCTGAAAACTTCCTCATATTTTTGCAAAGCAAGGCCGCTTCGAGCAGATACTGCCGGGAGACCGGGCGGCTATCTTCCATCAGTTTCAGAATAAGCTCCAGCGCGGCAGGATAATCCCTGTCCTTTTTAAGCGTCTCGAACTGTGTCAGCATAACGCTTTGCGCATCCATGAAAATCACCTTGGATAACAGCCTAGTCTTTCTTTTATTGGCTTGGCAACGGCTATAATAAACACTATCTGTAAATGAATTATGGTGTCTTGACGCTGTTCAAAATAACCTGTTTTTCATGTACCCTTCTAGAGCAGTTCTTGAAGGGAGCCGCTTCATGATCAAGATAGAAAAGCCCTGGGTAGGAGACACTGCGGAGTGGTTCACCTGTGCTTCCACAAGCAATCCTGAATATCACTTTGATACAGCCGCCGGCAGATATGTCGTCCTTTTCTTCTTTGGGTCAGCCGCCTTGGAAAAAAGCCGCGTCGCGCTTGATTTTATTACCAAAGATTTGCGTCACCTGTTTGATGACTCTCGCATGGCCTTTTTTGGAGTCAGCGTCGACCCCGGCGATGCAGAACAGAACCGCGTGCAGCAAATACTGCCCGGCTTCCGCTACTTCTGGGACTTTGACGGCGCCGTCAGCAAACTCTATGGCGCACTAGACAGCGCTGCAGATACGAACTCAGGCATGATAAGCTACAGCGCCTTTACGCTTGTGCTCGATCCATTCCTCCGCGTGATGGAAAAAATCCCCCTCAATAAAGGCGACCCTCATCAGCATAATATGCAGCTTAAAGAAATCCTGGAAAAACTGCCTCCATTAAACAACTACGCTGGTGTGCCTATTCATGCGCCGGTGCTAATACTGCCGCGTGTTTTTGAGCCCGATCTATGCCGAACCCTTATAGATCTGTATAAGCAGAACGGCGGCAAAGAATCCGGATTCATGCGGGAGAAAGATGGTTATACCGTTCCCGTTTATGATCACGACCGGAAACGCCGCAAGGATTATAACCTGGAAAAGGATATCGCAAACAATCCCGTACTAGATTACATCCGCACAAGAATTCAACGCCGCCTTATACCTGAAATAAAAAAGGTGTTCCAATTCGATGCCACCCGCATAGAGCGCTACATTGTCTCCTGCTACGAAGGGGAGGTCGGAGGATTCTTTCGTGCACACCGCGACGATGTGATGAAGGGAACCATGCACCGTCGCTTCGCAGTGACGCTCAATCTGAACACTGAGGAGTATGAAGGCGGCGATCTTCTATTCCCCGAGTTCGGCACGCACACCTATCGTGCACCAACCGGCGGCGCCTGTGTATTCTCATGTTCCCTGCTGCATGAGGCAACGCCCGTCACCAAGGGGACGCGCTATGCTTTCCTGCCATTCCTTTATGACGATGCCGCCGCAAAAGTGCGTGCGGAAAATGCCAAGTTTCTCACCGGTGATGCCTAAACGTATGGAATAAACTATGAACTACTTAGGAAAGTGTTCATTGACAAGCATCTTCATGTCAGGCTCATCTGTTTTGGATACCGTAGCAAGAGCCCATAGATCATAATGAGGATGCGGGCGGCTTTTGGCCGCTATCGATGCAAAACCCGCGGCATGTAATGTGGCCATGAGCACGTCTTTTGTGAAGCCGCAGCGGTGCGCCATATAGTGACGCCCCTGTGATATAGAGGCCCGATGACCGTAGAGAATATCTAATGGCGAGATAGGCCCTGCAGGAGAGTTATAGGCCGGCTCCACAAGCTTGCCCTGAGCCACAAGGGCACACACCGACTGTAAATCAGGACATGTAATGACAGCAAAACCGCCGGGCTTTAAAACGCGTTTGAATTCTGCCAGTGCGAGCGGTACTTCATACACATACAGGTGTTCTATGTTATGGCTGGAAAACAGTCCATCATAGGAGGCCGTTTTAACAACTGACATATCCGTCATGCTGGCGACGATATCGGGCGATACTGATTTATCAATATCCAGCCGCACTTCATTCCACTCCGGCACATTAAAGCCTGCCGTGGTGCGGTCCTTGTGTTTGGCACCGCAGCCGATATGCAGGAAACTCCTGGTTGTCTTCAAAGCTGTATTTTGTTTCATATATAAGCTCCCATAACACATTTCACGAAATGACTGTTTATTCTATACCTTGTAACACAAAGGTGTCATCTGGTATGTCGCCCGGCTCTTTCCGTATTGATGCGCTTCACAAGCAAGACAAGTCCTGTTCTTTGGACTATAACTTTTCGCTTAATTTTGCGAATATGACTCAGTCTGCATCCGCAGGCATTCTCAATCAAAAATCAGAGTGGATTAGTTCATTAGAAAAAAATCCTGCCCGCCTTATCTCATCAGAAAGGATCTTAATAAATGAAAGACCTGAAAACTTTAAAGGTGGAACTGCATGAGACAGAAGAAAAGCTGCTGCACTCTCTCAGAAACCTGCGACGTGGGCATCGCGAGGTCTTAACAAGCCCTCAACCCGTTGATTCATCAGGGCTGACGCGGGGGCAAAAAATAGCGGATGCTGTTGCTAGTACGATGGGCTCCTGGAAGTTTATTATAGTCCAATCTATATTGCTATTTATCTGGATAATTCTGAACATCACCGCCTATGTCAAGCAGTGGGATCCATACCCTTTTATTCTTTTAAACCTGGCCCTCTCATTTCAGGCAGCCTATGCCGCGCCCTTTATTATGATGAGCCAGAACAGGCAGCAGGATATTGACCGCAAAGCCGCCGATAATGATTACAAGATCAATGTAAAAGCCGAACTTGAAATAGAATTACTCCATCAGAAAATTGACCAGATGCGCGAAATGGAAATTGTTAATCTCACGCAGTCTGTAAAAGACCTCACGGATATCCTGCATAAGGCAAAAATCGACATTAAAACAACGCATTAACTAAAACAGCCCTGAATACAATGCTTTAGCGTGCAATGCTCTGAGTTTATCAATTT
>PLXM01000209.1 GCA_003153235.1 Rhodospirillales bacterium | reverse complement strand
CGAATCTCACCCTCTCCGCCACTTATATATATTTTTTTGTTATATTTCAAATACTTAAGTTTTTAAATTTTAATCAGTCCCACAAATTGTCCCACAAATAGAAAGCCGTATAGAGACTTACTATTACGCATGGCGGCGGTTATTCGCGGCCTGTTTTGTCTGCCTGTAATATAATGATTCGACTCAACCTGTGGCTCTAGATACGGTGAAGAAATTGCATTTTATTAAAAGAGAATATTATCCATGTTTCCAGTCCCAACCTTTTTATATACCGCAATTAAAGATCTCACCTTGTATCTCAAAAACAGAAACAAGGTTGAAGAGGACTCCCCCATTGTTTGGACAGGCCTAGATATAAAGCCTCTACTCAATGCAGGTAAATTATCTGGCACATGCGAGGATTATACATTTTCTGCTCCTGATAAAATCTATAAAAGAACTGAAGGGGAAAATCCTACACATGAAATCGCGTGGGTTGCAGAAGGTAAGAAAAAACGGAAAGTTGTGTGCCTTCGATATAATGGAGAGATCGATCTTATACTCCTAAAAAAAAGATAAGCCTACGGGAGTTGAAAATACATGAATTTTGATTTTGGACAAACGCCACAATCTGATGCGTTCTTTGCGCTGTACCCTAAGTTCTTACCAGCGTTTGACCTGCTGATAAAACTTTCAAATCAGTGTTTCGGGCGAGCTTCAAAAGCAAAGAATGCTCTTGAAGATATTTGTTTTGGCCTAGGGCATACCTGCCGAGAAGATTTTCTTGAAGTGACTTTTCTTTGTATTAATGATCATGGCGGAGGCGCATTAAAGATACTTAGAGGGCTGTATGAACGGGCTGTCACTTTAGAACACATCATAAAAAATCCCGATAAAATTGAAAGATTTATTAAGTATGCGGCAGTGCAGGAACACAAAGCCTTAAACGCAATGCTTAAAACTGGCATTTCAGAGCAAGAATGGGATAAAGATTTTAGCAGAGAAAATACCGCTGCGAAAATCCGCGACAACTACAATAGAGTCAAATCTGAATTCCAGATGACAACCTGTAAGGAATGTAAAACGCAGAGATTGTCACATACATGGGATACTGATATTGCCGCTATGGTTGATAAGATAGGGTATCCATACGATAAATTATACTTGGCGGCATATTCTTTGCCAACTTCCCGAATCCATGCAACGTTATCATCTGCTAATATTGGCAGCGAAAATGATAGAATTAGATGGAAAAGACAAGACTCTGACCTAGCATTGTCCACTGCATTTCTTTTAATGACTTACGTTATCGCGGCACAAAATAAACTTTTTTCATTACAACTAGACCAAGCTGAGATAGACATCTGTGAAAGAAGCGTGCTTGAAGTATGGCCAAGACCCTTGAGTGACCAGCCATAAAAATACGGCTATTTTCTATTTCTCTTTAAAAAATCTGCCGGCTCTGCATCAAGGGCAGCGGCGAGCTTTTCAATGATTTTCAAACTGGCATAGAACTTTCCTTTTTCCAGCTGACTCAGATAGTTACGACTTATTTCAGCTTCATAGGCAAGTTCATGGTTGAGTCGCGACGGCGACGGGCCGAGCATCTTCTTTGACGGGTCGAGGTTTGCCTTGCGGCTTCCGTCCAGTTATCGCGCCTTGCAAGCCATATCGGTGAAAAAATAAGACCGTAAGACCGGAGATAGGTTATTTATCGCCCTCATCCCACAGCTTTTCCCAATTCTCCAGATATTGCTTCGCCAGCGCAGGGGCATCTTGGACGACAAGGACATTCTCGGCATTTCTCTTTTCGGCGCTGGCGGTATAATTGAAGCTGCCGGTCTCGACGGTCTTGTCGTCGATAACAAGGTATTTATCGTGCATGATCGCATAATGGCTGTTGAAGCGTATGGGTATTCCTGCGTCCTGCATTTCCTCAATGGCGCGGTAATGCCGCTTGCGCTGTCCCTTGTCGAGAAGCACCCTGACTTTCACCCCGCGCCGTTGCGCGTCTATCAGGGCATCCGCAATCTTATAGGATGTGAAGCTGTAGCCTGCAAGGTCGATACTTTTCTTTGCATGACCTATAGTGTCCTGAATAAGTATGACGGCATCCGGCGACGGTGAAAATGCGGTCTGTACTGACTGCTGGGCTTGCGCCTGCGGGAGATAGGAGCATAACAAGAAACATGACAGAAAAATGATAGGCCTACGGGTCATTATCGTATCCATTGGGATTATCAATGCCGTCACATATCGCGTCGGCCTTTTCTTTTGGGGTGATTGGATTAAAGCTTATAAGAACTGGATCAGGCCTTGCCTCACACACCGTTCTAAGATCATCTATAATGCGATGTTCTGTGTTTAGGACTACGGCAAAAAGTGCAGCTGTTACCCATCTGCCGGGATAGGTCTGTAAACTGTTTAAGAGATCATCTTTAAATTTGAAAGTGGCCTTCAAAAGTTGTGTTGTAACCGCGCTTAGGTATTTTTCTGGAGGTATTGTTTCTTTTGTCTGTTCTGGTTTATCGGAATTATGCGCTTGGCTTTGTTGTCTTGCGTACTCTAGCGCTTTTTCTCTGAGACTTACTTCCGCCTTTCCTGATCGGATAAGATTCTTTAATAGCGCGGCATCCTTTTGCGGCTGATCCGGCTGACGTGCCATTTTCTCCAGCGCGGCTAATCGCGCTAGCGACACCTCCAGTTTCTTTTGCATCTCATCTACTGAGGCCATTATGAGTTTGTTTGCTGCTTGATTATTTTTGTAGCCATTAGCGCCCGACAAGTTGTCCAGACCATAAAAAGGAACAATGGCGTATGAAAAAAATCAGGCTCAAATGTTGCAACTTTGAGCCATGCCAGAAGTCCCCACAAAGCAAGCAAAACTATAGCGGCATTACTGCTTGCACAATATGCGAGTATCACAAAACACATCAACGCAGTCCCTTCAGCTAGCAGGGCATAAAGTTCGAATAATGGGGAAGCGATTGGAGATGCGATTAGTAATTTTAACGATTCTGTCGCTGTAATTTCTGCAGGGGTGACTGTTTTTAAGAAATGATGAAGCTTTTTGCTGTAAGTTAGAATAAATGAACAATCCCACAACCAATATATAAATCCATAGATTGAGGCCCGTTTGATAATACTCTTCGCCTGTGTAACAGTAATAACTTCATCAACCCAACGTTGCTTGAATGCAAAAAGTTTCCGGGCAGGAAAGGATTTTAGGGCTGAAAAATCGCCCAAAACTGGTTCGTGTGGGGTGGTTTTTAAAGGTGGTTTATACTCATGATCTTGCATGGAATAATCTTCCAGAGTAAGAGCAAAAAAAGACTGCCAAGGGATTGTCCCTGGCAGCCCCGATGTTCAAAACCGTTGTAAAAGAAACGGCGCAATAGCCTTTACCCGTCTCCGGGCTGGACATACGCCATTGCCACCCGGACCATAAAGGAACCGAGTGACATCTTTGATGCTGTTCTTTTTTAGGAGAAAGGCACCAATGACGGCTGATGCCAGCCGCTTTTACAAAGGGTTTTGACGCCCCCGGAACTGCGCGGACAATCCACGCAGCCACAAGACCAAGTTATAGGTTCTGGGGTAAAAAAGCAACGATTTCATAACCCGCTAAAAAAGCAGGAAAAGACGCCTCAATCCCTGCCGGGTTTCCAGTCATATTGATGCAGTCCCTGATCCTGCGGCTGTTTTCTGCCGAATAAGTATTCATGGCTCAATGGGTCATAATCGTAGGTATGTTGCGAGCGCCAGTCGCCCCTGTCCTGCGCCTGAAGTACATAGTCGGCAAATCGTATAGACATCATTGCGTAACGCGTAGCGCAGATCAGATCGTCGTATTCCTTAACGATCTTGCCATCCTTACGATGATAGAGCCTGAACTCTTCAAACCATTCATGCAAATGGCCGTAGACCTTGAATCTGCCGGTTTCCATGCGCATCAGCATTTCAAGAATACCAGCTTCAACACCATTGCCCCTTTCATCAGGGAACTGGGCATGTTCCGGCAGCATGTTCAATCCTTGATCGCGGTACTGTTGCGCCAGTTGCACACCCGATCCCTTGTCATGCTGCAAGCCATCATGCGGCCATGCAAATTTCATGGTCTTACCCCAAGGACGCAGCGCAGCGGCATGGATTACGGGCGTGGTTTGTCTGGATTTATAGCAGTCTGTGACATAGATAATATCACTATCGGGATTGTAGAGCAGCTTCGCCGCCGCCATCGGGTGATCCCAGCCGAAATCCAAGCCGCCGATAACACTCCAATGGTTAGGGATACGCTGCGGATCAAAGGCGGCGCAGACAATGCTTTCTTCCGAGATAGGGAATATGCGCCCTGACCCCAAGATCGGAATACCCCTGATACGGGCCTCGCGTTCATGCGCCGGATAGCTGGCGATGATCTTGGCGCGTTCTTTTTCCGGTATGTGCTTTGCATCCTCGATGGTCATGTTTACGTCGGCACGGTCAGGGGAGATTTCATTCAGGAAACGGCGCACCACATCCGACATGCCAAGTAAGGGGGTGAATGTGATCCAGACAATGCCGCCGGTGGCATTCGTGCGCGTCAAACCTTCAATGTAAATGTCCTGCGGCGGCTCCTCGTCAAACCATACCCAGTCTAGTGTCTCAGCCTGCCATTTTTCACGCCCTTGTTCGTAGTATTTAAGGCGGATACGGCTGCTCTCGCCACTGACATGACGGACAAGGATCGTGTCGGCAAGATCGGCAACGCCACGAGAGGGAGTTACATCAATAATGGTGTCATCGGGAATCATGCCAGTACCTCTTGCCCCCATAGCACCAATAAGAAGCCGCTGGATAGTGTCGCGGGTGACTTCGCCGGTCACGCCGCCGCACCAGCCGACAGTAGCCTTGTCAAAGCGCTTTCCCTGCCAATCGGCGGGATAGCGGCCAGTAGCATGAAAGGCGGCCTCGGCAGCGCCTGCATAGGATTTGCCAAGCTGATTTCCTGCTCTTAGCAGCCTTTCTCTTTTCTCTGTGCCAAGCCTGTGAAACTCGCGCTGCTTCTCATATGGATTGTAGAAAGCCAGCCTGTTTTTACCCAAGGAATCTATATACTGATCCAAGACAGCGCGTTCCTCATGTGTGGCATGGCGTAGATATTCTGGGTTGCTTAAAAAATCCAGTAAGGTTCTATTTTTCATGATCTATTATGGGGCCTCCTGAAAGTTTGAGTCTGTTCATGACGGTAAGGGCTTTTGCCTCAAGTTCTTCAAAAGATAATACCTGCTTGACCGTTATCTCCTGCGACTGCGCCGGTTTTCCGTACCCGCGATCCAGTATCAGCGCCGCCGCCGTCACCCGTGCCGCTGCTGGAGCTTCGGAGTCATTCATGACTGCGATAATGGCGTTAAGTGCTTCTTCAGTATGTTCCTGCGCCAAATCGCGCAAACCGAGAACATCTTTTGGTCTGCCACCGGGATTGCCGGATTTCCCTTTTTCAAATTTTGCCATTGTCTGTTTTCTCTCTGTTCTGAGGGGCTTTATTAGCCGAGGCAGCTGTAGGTTTTATCGGTATTATCGGTTTTTTCGCGTCAATGGAGGAAAGTGGCAGGCGCATATACATTTTTCTGTTTTGTTTTAGCATATTACTTTTTGCTCTTTTTCTATTCATACCTGTGACAGTTTTGATCTAAGGGCTGTCGGGAACCTATATAACCGATAAAACCTACTTCACTGTCTCAACCTGCCATGTTTCTGCCGACTGCTTACCGCCAGAGCGAACAAAACGACGCCCGTCAACGATCCTGTTTGCATGGCGCGTGATCCAGCGACCAAGCCTGCGATTGTTGATGACGTTGTTTTCTTCGGCGATATCACGTATTGCTTCGCTCAGTTCTTCGCCGCCGCCGCTGACATTATTTTGGATATGTTTTACGGCAGCACGTACCATTTTTGGTGAATTGCCAAAGCAGTTGAACCATGCCTCCAGCAATCTTCCCAGCGTCTCGCGGTCAGGGTCATCGGCCATCGTTTCAAAAATAGATGCCGTCGGATCGGCTTGTCCAAGCCATAAAAGAGGCTGACGGCACAAGTCTGACCATGCCCCATAGCTGGCAACCGGCTTGCATTCAGTTTGAGGGCTACCGGCAACAATCCAAGCACGGGTGATTGTCAGAGCCGCTGAAACATAGTGCCCACGGCCACTGAGCAGGTCAGCCAGCAGGTGAGGGTTTTTGAATATTCTGGCGGCGGGGACTTCACAGCCCGGATCAAGAGTGATTGTGACAGTACGGCGGGTCATGTCCTGCACGGGGCCGACGTTATTACCGCTGGAAATAAACAAAGCTTTCGTCGTGACAGTTGCCGTTTTTGAAACGCCCAGAATACGTCCCATCATAAACTCTGAGGTTAAGGCAGTACATAGGCTTTTGTGAGCGATAAGATCACCTGTCAGGTTGTCGAACTCAATAACCGCTGGGGAGCGCAAGAATTCCGCCAGAAGAACCTTCTGACATTCTTCATCATCTTTGGGGAATGTTGCCGGCGATCCACGCTGCGGCGTGGCAAAGGCCGTAACAAGCTCACACAGGAAAGACTTCCCAGAGCCGACTATAGGAGCCTTTACATGGAACATAGGGGCAGTCGGCAGGCTTGGTCTTATAGCCGCCGTCAGGATAGCCGCCAGCGCCGCCGATTGATCTGATTCCTTTGCAAAAGAAAACTCTGTCAAAAGACCTTTTATCAACTGCAACGCGCTTTCGGCTTCTGCCCTTGTGGGCTGATCCGGCACCGAGAACTTATTAGCGTCAAATACCCCGAACATTCCCGTCACTGGGTCATAACCGGCAACGTTTGCCAAGGTTCCGTCAGGGCGCAAATATGGTTGGCGTGTGAGACCGTTCAAGACCGGCAGATGATTGTAGCCGGACGCATTGAACAAGACGCTGCAATGACGTTCTGGTGGGTCAGTACGCAGCCATTCTTCTGAGCGCTTATCATATCTTTCCCATGTTGCGGCACCTGCCAAACCTGCAACAAGCGCAGGCAGGCTGACCGTGCGAACAGCGGTTTCTTTGGTGCCGGGGTCAGTAGCAACCGTAACAATCAGACTACCGCGCTGATAATACTTGCGTGAGACAGACAATTCTTCTTCAGCTTTGTCAACAATGCGGTGAATCTCGCCCGGTATGATGCGGATCACGGATTTCATACGGGCAGCATTCATTTCGAGAGAAAGGAATCCTAGAAGCTCGCGTATATGGCGCTTTGCACAATGACCATGTAAACATTTGAATCCACCAATGGGAAAAGTGTCATCAGGTTCAAAATATGCGGTGCCGTTATCAACAGCGCCGGTATGCTCTGCAACCCAAGGGCATGTGATTTCATGTTTACTATCGCCGAGTGGCGATTTATAAAGGTTTCTCGTGCGCAATGCTGTAATAACGGCATTCTCATTCGGGCGCGGCGTAAACATTGGATCACTGCCGTCAGGCTGGGCAGTATACTGGTCTTGACTTGCTTTTTTATCATCATTGTGGGGCTGTTTTCCCTTCTTCTTGGCACGACCGGCAGGGTGCATATCCAGTTGCAGGCCGTTAACCAATTCTTCTACGGTGTAGAGCAGTTCCGGCTTCCATTCCTTAAGGAAGCAGGGAAAGGCTGGATCATGCTTGCCATTCACGCCTTCCGGCAGCCTTGCCATTCTGGTTGTCGGGCCGCTTGCGCCTGGATCGCATAATCCGGCAGCAATGATGGCATTCACAAGGCGATCTGCTGAAATTGCATCCTGTATAGGCTCTGCCAAAACATATCCCGCCTGATAATTGCCCGGCGATGTTTCCAGCAGCCATGACGGCGGAAGTGTCAGACGGTCAATGGCAACCTTGGTGCCGACATCATCCAACATGACGGTGTGCAGTGTTGCAAACTGCTTTTTCTGTCTTCTGTAGCTGCCAGCTTCATCCGCACGGAAGTCAGAAAGGGTGAAATAGTTGTTCTGATCCATAGGGGTTGCTGAGAGGTCAGGATTCCACACCGATGCAGACCATGAAGATTTTGGCACTGTCTGTGGATTTCCAGTGAAGCTGACAAGAAGAGGACGGATGTCTGTATCCTGTTCCCCGAACACGGCTTTCAGGAAGTCATGATTGGTGATCTTGTCGGCGGCGACTTCAGGAGAGGCTTGTGCTGATTGTGTCATTTACAGCCCTCCATTTTCTTGAGAAGGGAAAGAAATATTGCTGATTAAATAATATCTGCCGTATTTTGTCGTTTCATCCGCATTAACCCATTCAGTGAATATCTCAATGGAATACTCATGGCGCAAAGTGTGAACGTGTTGCGTTAGACTCAAAATTCCATACTTTTCCAGAGCTTCCGCACGGGTTAACCCTGTTGCCTTGTTTTCTTTGAGCAACTTAAGTGAGCGCAATGGCTTTCCGACAATAGTTACTTGCCTTTTTTCAGGAAGATTGTTATCATTTATAGTGTGAATAGATGCGTTGGCCGTCCCTTGCAGGGGGCGGCTTTCTTTTTTATGAGTGGTGTCCATGTGGTTGTCCATTTACACACCCCCATGCTGCGGCGCATATGCAGGCAGCGATTTTATAAAGCGTTCATCTTCTTCGTCCGTGATGTATGTCTTGGAGTGCAGCTTGACGGCATTCAGCTTGCCTTTCTTCAGAAGCTCATAAGCAAGCGTCGTGCCGATATGTCTTTTCTCGCACCATTTTTTTATAGGGGTCATTTTTTATTCTCCTTGAGGGTTTACCAGCGAATCACTACGAACACGCTGGCATTCTCCTAAAGCATGACGCAAAATATCTGATCCCTGTAGGGAGGCTTATTTTCTGATTTTTAACAGTTTGGCTATCTCATGGATTTGATCGATGGTTACAGGCCCGCATCCCGCTTCCCGCAACACATTTATAATCCAATCAGCAAAATATGATGTTTTTCCACCATCTACTGTTTCTGTGCGTTTCCACGTCCGACCTGTTACTGTCACCCAAAGTGGCGCTAACTTTTCCACAAGGAAAGCAAGATCAGGATTTGCCCAACGCGGTATTTTTGTTTCCGGCAGTTCATGCAGTACAGTCAGGGTGTCCAGACAAGTTGGAAGATCACGTTTCATCTTTTGACGTTCTCTTGCAAGATGCTTGAGATGCGAATTGTCCGGAGCCTGATCTGCCTTAATAAAAAAACGCTTTTTGTCTACATACTCCGAAGGCACGCCCCAGAGCATGTCACGCAAATCCTTCAAGGAAATATTACACTTATCCCTTAATTGCAGCGCAACGACCTTTTCTATCTGAGGACAGATATTATGCGCGTCTAAATGATTCTTCAGTTTCTCAAGCCATTTCTTGCAGGCTTTATCTGTCCTGAGTGCTTTACCCAGTCCCCGCGCTGCCGTAGAAATCTGAGAGAGACTTGTGTCCCGTTGGGTAAGAGTGATGTACTGCCCTCCTGCCAGTTCTTTACTCTTGTAGAAACCAAGAGCATGCCTGAGACGCTGTCTGTAATCCCTTATTTGATCTGCGGACAAATTACTATGTTTTTTTCGCATGAGCAGCAACGACTTTAGATTCACGCTGTAAGGCAGACGTGGTTTCTGGGCTACTATTGAAACCCATTGAGCTGACAGGTGTTCAGGTACGCGAAGCGAGCCGGTAAGCGGCCATGCAGTGTAATTTGTTACGGGCGCTTTCGGAGAAGGCATCTTACACCGTCTTCCCAAAATTCCCCTTAACAACCTTACCCTTGCTGGCCGAAGGCGTTTCGCAATACCGCGCCCAAGCATCCAACAACAAGCGACGCTTTTCAAAATGGTCGGTACGCAGATAAGATGCTTCAGTTTTGTCACCGCTGATGTGCGCCAGCGCAGCCTCGGCAATCTCGCGGGGGAAATTTGTCTGCTCCGCCGCCCAATCACGGAAGCTGCTGCGCATACCATGCACGGTAATATCTTTCCGCTCCATACGCTTGAGAAGCGCCAGCATAGCCATGTTGGACAACGGTCTGCGCCGTCTGTTACTTGGAAATACCCAGTTGGAACGCTCATCTTTATCAAGTTTGTCATGCAGCTTTTTCAAAGGCTCCAAAATACCCAAGACGGCCTTTGATAGCGGTACACGATGCTCACGACCTCCCTTAATTCTGCTGGCCGGAACCGTCCATACCTTTTTCTTCAGGTCGATCTCATCCCATGTCGCGCCTATTGTCTCGGACGTGCGGGCGGCGGTCATGATCGTGAACATTAAGGACAGCGGCGCTATGCCATCTTGCTCCTTCAGGGACACCATAAAATCCCCGATCTGCGCATAAGGCAATGCGGGCTGGTGCTTAATGCCCTGTGCTTTTGAACCTGCGCCCATTGTTATTTTTAAATGCCCCTGCCAGCGGGCGGGGTTTTCACCTTGACGATATTTTTTGACGGTCGCCCAGTCCAGTATCTTTTCAATCCTGCCGCGCAAGCGTGAAGCTGTCTCAGTCCGCGCCTGCCACAATGTCTTACCGTCCTTGAACGCCTTGTTCTTTTGTTCCAGAACCTTCGTCACAAAAACATCATCTATATCCCGCACAAGAACGTCGCCAATTATGGGATAAGCATAGGTTTTCAGCGTGTTCTCCCATTGCTGGGCGTGCTTGGCATTGCGCCAGCTCTCTTTATGCGCTTCAACATAAACCTCGGCGCACTGTTTAAACGTTAAG
Organism: Rhodospirillales bacterium; assembly: GCA_003153235.1. GTDB lineage: Bacteria > Pseudomonadota > Alphaproteobacteria > Micavibrionales > UBA2020 > PALSA-926. The sequence goes on along the minus strand of PLXM01000209.1, from coordinate 2,252 downwards.
GCTCTGGCTTCCTCTGTAAGCTTTTTACTCTTTTCTGACTTGCGGGTGTTAATGGGGTCTACACCGGCGTCTAATAGCTTCCGGTAGCCTGTGGCCTTCTCACGGGCTTCCGCCAGCGGTATCGTATGCTCCGCGCCCAAGCCCATTTCCCGCGCCGTACCATTCAGCATGTACCGGAAGGCCCAGAACTTGCCCCCTGTCGGCTTTATACGCAGGCACAGACCGCCGCCATCGTTATAGAGGCCGGGTTGCTTGAGGCGTTTTACCGCTTGTGCTGTGAGTCTTTGTAATTGGCGAGCCATGTCTGTACTCCGTAAAATGAATCAGTCCCACAAATCGTCCCACAAATAAAGCGCGAGTTAGGCGGAACCAATACGAATAGATAAGTACAGTATAGCACAGATTACCCTTTATTATCAAATGGAAAAGAGAATGTTGACGAACTATTACGTTTGTGGGACAACTCTACTTAGGCGGACACCCTCTCCGCCATCTAGTCTAAGTACTTTATAATAAACGATAAAATGACGTTTTTAGCCCCGGTTTTCGGGGCTTTTTTGACACCAGTTTTTGAAGCACACCACTGAGAATTTTGAGGTTCAGCAGAAGACTAGCCGGATTCTCAGTTGGGCAATTCTTGAGTAAACTTAGATTTCCCATGAGAAAAATTCGGCAGCTGACTCCATGCTAGCCAAGAATTCGTAATGCCATGAGAGAGTAGTCCTTTTGCTGTAATGAGCATATAAGTAAGCTATTATAAAATGATAAAACGCATACAAATTATTTTTGCGCTCGTGCTCATTCTAACGATGGCAGGGTGCAACCGCGGTAAAGAAAAACTCGACGGATATGTCGAGGGCGAATTCGTGCGCGTAGCGCCGACAACCAGCGGCGTTCTGGCTCAGTTGTCGGTTGAACGCGGAGATCAGGTGAAAGCAGGCCAACCCCTCTTTACTCTCGACCTCACGACACTGGTAGCGGACCGTGATGCGGCAAAAGCCAACCTGAAGCAAGCCCAATCGACCTGGGCAGATTTAACCAAAGGTAAAAGACCAGAAGAAATCGCCGTTATCGCACAACAACGCGCACAGGCGACAGCCACACTTGAAAACGCCGAAAAAGTCTGGCAACGCACCGAAGCTCTGTCGAAAAGCAAAGCTATCAGCGTCAGGCAGCATGATCAGGACAAGGCCGCCTATGATCAGGCTGTTGCTCAGGTGAAAGAACTGGACGATCAATTGACTGTCGCAGGGCTTGGCGGTCGTGAGGATGAAGTGGCGGCGGCACTGGCGGCTATCGACGCTGCGGATCAAAAGCTGACGCAGGCTGAAAAACGCCTGCTGGAAGCTTCACCAAAGGCTATGACGAGCGGACAGGTTGAGGATACCTTCTACCGTCCGGGTGAATTTGTTGCGGCAGGGTCGCCGGTCGTCAGTTATCTGCCGCCGGAGAATGTCAAAATCCGCTTTTTCGTGCCGGAAAAACATTTTGCCCAATTTCATATGGGGGAAGCCGTGACGGTGCATTGTGACGGCTGCGCAGCCCCTGTCTCTGCAACAATCACTTTCATGGCGAACCAGGCGGAGTTTACCCCGCCGGTCATTTACAGTATTGAATCGCGCGACAAACTTGTCTTCCTGATTGAGGCGAAGCCGGATGCATTCGAGCCGATGCTGAAACCCGGGCTGCCTGTGGACGTAGAGCCCCATAAGCCATGAGCGCGCCTGAATACGTCATTGACGTCAAAAATCTCACTAAAATATATAACGGTCGTCCGGTCGTAGACCATGTGACACTGCAGGTGCCGAAAGGGAAAATCTACGGCTTCCTCGGCCCGAACGGCAGCGGCAANNTCCGCATGCTGTGCGGTTTGCTGACGCCAGACGCCGGCGAAGGAAAATGCCTCGGGCTTGATCTGCGCCGCGACTCGCTGGAAATCGGGCGGCACGTTGGCTATATGACACAGAAGTTCAGCTATTGGGAAGATTTAAGCATCCGCGAAAATCTGGAGTTCGTCGTCGCCATGTACGGGCTTGACCGCAAAAAAGAACGCGTTGACGAGGCGCTGAAGCATCTTAATCTTGAAGGCCGTGCCGATCAGCTGGCAGGCATGCTGTCGGGTGGATGGAAGCAACGTCTGGCCCTCGCCGCCTGCATCATGCACGAACCTGAATTATTGCTGCTGGATGAGCCGACGGCAGGAGTCGACCCTAACGCCCGCCGTGAATTCTGGGACGAGATCCACCGCCTCG
>PLXM01000175.1 GCA_003153235.1 Rhodospirillales bacterium | reverse complement strand
ATTACAATGGTCAGGGCGTCGAGAAGAACGAAACGGAAGCCTTCAACTGGTGGAAAAAAGCCGCGGAACAGGGCGCTGCCAGCCACCAGCTGACTTTGGCGAGCGCCTACAAAGAGGGCATCGGCGTCAAAAAAAACGACAAGGAGGCTGTGAGCTGGATAAGCAAAGCAGCCAATCAGGGCTATGCTCCCGCGCAAAGCATTTTAGGAACCGCGTATCATACAGGCTGGGGGGTCGATAAGGATGACAAGCTGGCCGTGCAGTGGTGGCAGCAGGCGTCCAATCAGGGTTACTATCCGGCGACGGAAGCCATCGGCGATGCATATTTCAACGGCTGGAGTGTCAAACAGGATTGCGAAGTGGCGGCGATCCACTGGAAGCAAGCGTCCGAACAGGGATCGCACAATGCGGATTTTTTACTGGGCAACCTGCATCACGAAGGCAAGTGTGTCGATAAAAACGACAATGAAGCTATGATCTGGTGGCGCCAGGCGGCGGATCAGGGTCATGCCAGGGCGCAGGAAGAGCTGGGCAACGCCTATCATAATGGCTGGGGTGTCGACAAGAATGACAAGGAAGCCGTGAAGTGGTGGAAGAAAGCGGCGGAGCAGGGCGATGCCGACGCGCAAAAGGCACTAAAGCCGTTTGAAAAATAAATTTGAAGGGGCCCTTATGACGAACGCTGAACAACCCAAACCGAATATATCCGTATTAATAAACACAGTTCGCATAGTGGGCGCCGTTTTCATGCTGGCCAGTGTCGTTATAGGGTTTAACGCAGGAGGTCTTGCAGCAGCGGCAGGGGTTTCCGACGAGACCGTTCGCTGGATCGTGGGAGCAGTTCTATTCGCTGCCGGCATGATCGATTTTTTTGTATTCCCTGTCATTATTGCCCGTAAAGTGGTCAATAAGCCCGATTCGCAAGCCTGATAATCAGTGGGATGCCTGTATTAAGCCTTATTTAAATACTATAATTATATAGTGTATTATAGGGTGACGTGACTGTGATTCCGGATTTCAGAAACATAAAACCGCAGGGATATGCCATGAAAAAAATTATTGCCGCTCTCGCCGCAACATTTTTGTTGCAGTATTGTCCTGCCGTTTTTGCCCAGAGTGATGTCATTGTTCCGCAGAATAACGGCAGTGCGGCACAGCAGCCGCAGGCTGGCTTCGGCGACGGTTCAGCATCAGACGCGGCCTCGGGTGGTCTACGTGCCAAAGCCAAACAGGCCGCTCAAGCGGCGATTCAGGCCTGGAAGGGCATGACGCCGCCGGCGCAGCAGCAACTGGTTCAGGAAGGCATATACAAGATCCCGAAGATGACGCCCGAGCAGTTGAAGGAGTACAGGGATCAGTTCAACAATATGTCTTCGGACCAGAAGCAGCAGCTGCCGTCGCAGGTCATGCAGCAGCTGCAGTCTCATCCGGACAAGGTCGGGACGGTTTTTGCCCAGAATGATGTTCTTGTGCCGCCCGACACTAACAGCGCGTCGCAGCAGTCTGACTCTGCCGATGGTTCCTCCACCGACACTGTCACGGGAGGCGTTCATGCCAAGGCCAAGCAGGCCGCGCAGGCGGCGATACAGACCTTGAAGGACATGACGCCGGAGCAGCGCCAGCAGTTGATTCAGGAAGGTATGTCCCAGATTAAGAAGATGAGCCCCGACCAGATAAATCAGTACAAGGCGCAGTTCGACAATTTGTCGCCGGACCAGAAACAGCAGCTGCAGTCGCAGGCCATGCAGCAGCTGCAGACCCACCCGGAGCTCAAGGATCAGGCCATACAGCAGCTGCAGAGCATGACGCCGGAGCAGCAGCAAGAACTGATGCAGGCGGGCCAGCAGTTGATGACCCCCGGCACAGGCCAGAAGTAAGCGCAGGCCGGAATGACCAATACCCTGAAAAATGAAGTGGAAGTGCCGGATGCCGCTGTTGACGAGCTTCACATAGCCGCATTGCAGCACATTCAGGCGAAAGATTATGCCGCTGCCGAGAAAAACCTGCGGGCGTGTCTCGATAAAAGCAAGGCGGGAAAAATAAGGCGCAGCCTCGGTATTGTTCTGCAGGCGCAACGGAGGTTTGATGAGGGGGAGGAGTTTCTCCTCGAGGCGCTGGATATCGAAGGCGACAATGATCATGAAACGCTGTTTGCGATAGCCAACCTCCTGCTGGAAAAAGGGGATCTCCTCTATGCGTTCGGCTATTACATGATGGCCATCCAGGCATGCCCCGGTAACCTGCTGTATATGCAGAAGTTCCTCGATGCCGCCGGCTGTGTGCCTTTCGGTGAGCACAACCAGATACTCGACGATATTCTGCTGCAATGTCTGAAATCCCCGGATACGGATTTTACCCATGCGCAGATCATCTGGTATACGAACCTGATGGCCTATAAGCCTTTCTATGCGCTCTATACGGATCCTGGCATCTTTAAAAAAGATTTTGATCCCGCGCCGTTGCTACGCTCTTATTTTGTTGAGGGCCTGAAAAGGATCGTTGTTTATCAGGCCGGCTTTGAAACTTTCGTGCAGAATTTGCGCCAGTGGCTGTTGTACGGGCTTGAGGCTTCGGAGAAGATGCCGGGAAAAATGCCGGAAAAATCTCAATATGCGGCGCTGGCCGATGCTGTTGCCGTCTATTGTTTCGCCGCCGAATACATCATGGACGAAACGGACGAAGAGCGTCTGGCTGTTGAAAAACTTAAAAACGGAATTGAAGCTGGCACCTCGGCTGATCCGCTCATGACCGCTGTTTACAGCTGCTATCGGAGAGTGGATAGCCTGAAGAATATGAAAGGGCTTTTGACGGGGCTTCCCGCCGCCAGCGGTGTTGCAAAAATGATCCGCGACCTCGATGCGCTGGTAAGTATTAAGCCATCGATACAAAGCGGCCAGGGTATCAGCAGGGACGTGTCACGCGCCGTGCAGCAGCAATACGAAGAGTTTCCCTACCCGCGCTGGGACTGTTTGGCGATCACCACATTACAGACGTCTGTCTTTGGTGCGCGCGCGCCGGAGGTGCTTATTGCCGGCTGCGGTACAGGCCGAGAGGCGCTGATGTGGGCGGCGCATTATCCGCAGGGCCGTATCACCGCCATCGATCTCAGCCGCGCCAGCCTTTCCTACGGCATCATGAAAGCACAGCGGTATAGTATTTCCAATATCGCTTTCATGCAGGAGGATATTCTTAATCTTGATGCCGTGGCGAACAAGTATGACATGATCGTTTCCTCGGGCGTACTGCACCATATGCAGGACCCGCTCAGGGGCTGGCAGGTCCTATGCGGCCTTCTCAAATCCGGCGGCAGTATGAGGATCGGGCTCTATAGCAAGATATCGCGTCAGGCGGTTGATGCGGGGCGTGACGTCATCCGCCGCAATAACTTCGGGCATGACCGCGAGAGCATGCTGCGCTTCCGCAAGAATAGCGCAGGCCTTCTAGATCCGACGACGCTCGCTGATTTGCAGGATAGGGGTGATTACTATACGCTCTCGATGTACCGTGACCTGCTGTTCCATGTGGAGGAGCATTGCTTCGCCATTCCTGAAATTGAGAGTGCGCTGGCGGGTATGGGTCTTATTTTTCTGGGCTTTGAAGTCAAAGGCGATGGGCTGCAGGAATACCGGAAAAGGTTCCCTGATGATCCGCGCGGCGTGTCACTCAAAAACTGGCACCTTTTCGAGCAGGACAACACCCGCACTTTCCGCAACATGTATAATTTCTGGTGCCAAAAGGCATGATAAACGGCATAAGGATGATTTTGTAGATGATCAAAAAACTCGTCATAGAACAATTCGTTATCATTGATAAACTCACGCTTGATCTCAAGCCGGGCCTGACGGTGCTGACCGGCGAGACCGGCGCGGGGAAGTCCATCCTGCTCGATGCGCTGGGAATTATCCTTGGCGATGCTCCGTCGGCAGCAGCCATCAGGACGGGAGCTTCTGCGGCCGTTATCGAGGCCACTTTTGCGCCGCCGCCGGCAAACGCGGTTTGGGAGATGCTGACCAACCGCGGTCTGATAGCCGAGGGACAGACGGAGTTTACCGTGCGCCGTGTTATCCGCCGCCCGGCTGATGGCGCGAACGAGACACTCATTAACGGCAAGGCTGTTGACTGGGGCTTCGTGAAAAAAGCCGGGACTTTCCTGACTGAAATTCACGGCCAGTTTGCCAACCAGAGCCTGCTTGATCCCTCAAACCAGCTGACGCTGCTTGACCTTTCCGGTTCTATTCCCCCGGAACTGTTCAAAACCGTCGCCGATGCGCTGCACACCTATCAGCGCTACATGAAGGAGCAGGAGGAAGAGGGCGCTTTCTACAAGAAAAACGTCAATCTGGTCGGCGCCATGGAAATGCGCGCCGCGCAGATCCAGAAGGCTGGACTGCTGAATGACGATTTCGAGTCCATTCATGCCGAATATAACCGGCTGCTCACTGCACACGAAACATCCGAAGCGTTTCAGGGTATCACGTCGCAGCTCATCGCTTCGAACGGCGCTATCAAGTCTCTGGCTGCCGCGAACATGGCGCTTGAACGCCAGAAAAATCTAGATGCCGAAAAAATCAGCGATCTCAGCACCTATCTTTCTGAGGCCTTGAGAAATGCGCGCGCCGCGCAGGAGGAAACCGCGCGCCTGTCACCGGAATATAATATCGACACCGCGCCGCTGCGCCAGTACAGGGAAAAGATGCAGGCCATCCAGAAGATGTCGGATGAGTTCAAAATTCCTGTTGAACAGCTGGCGGCACATGGCCGCGAACTTATCGAAACGGTCGCCCGCGTGCGCAACTGCATCGACCGCATCAAGGAGTTGGATGCATTGATCCAGCAGGCGGAGGACAACTACCGCCAGCACGCGCATATCCTCACCGAGAAGCGCATTGCTGCCGGAGAAATTTTGAGCGCGTCGATCAACGCGATACTGCCGCCGCTCAAGCTGCTGCGTGCGGAGTTCAAGGTACAGGTCGACGAGCGGCCGATCAAGGAAATGTGGACCGAGCGCGGCTTTAACACCATTACCTTCGTGGCGCGCATGAACCCCGGCATGCCCTTCAGCCCGATCACCGAAACGGCGTCAGGCGGCGAGCTGGCGCGTCTGGTGCTGGCGGTGAAGGTTGTGCTGCAGAAAGTTGTCGCCATCCCGACGCTGATCTTCGACGAAGTGGACACAGGTATCGGCGGTGCTGCTGCGGCTGCCGTCGGCGAACGCATCGCCGAGCTGGCGGAAACCACGCAGGTCATGGTCATTACCCACAGCCCGCAGGTAGCGTCGCGCGGTAACCAGCACCTCCATGTCAGCAAAAAAACAGACGATGTCGCCACCACTTCTGTCCTCAATACGCTGACCGAAGAAGAACGTATCAACGAGGTATCGCGCATGCTCGCCGGCGACAGGATCACGCCGGAATCGCAGGCCGCCGCGAAGATGCTGATAGAGGAGGCGCGCACCTCTGCTCAAGGCCGCCACCAGAGCCAGAAGATAGCATAGGGCCGGTAGACAGGATATCATGAAGCACTATTCTTTTATTGACGGGTTAAGGGCAGTCGCCATCCTGCCCGTCGTTTTTTTTCACTTTAATATCGCGCATGTGACCGGCGGGTATGTGGGCGTGGATGTCTTCTTTGTGATCTCCGGCTTCCTTATCACCGGCCTTATTTTCGAGCAGATCAAGAACGGGCGTTTTTCGATCACCCATTTCTATGAACGCCGCGCGCGCAGGATTTTGCCGGCGCTGTTCGTCACCTGCCTGATCAGTACGCTCATGGCGCTGTGGCTATTCATGCCGAACGACTTCAAGCAGTTCTCCCGCGGGCTTGAGGGGATCTCGCTGTTCATCTCGAACTTCATCTTTGCCCGCTGGACAGGATATTTCACCGACCCCATTTCGACCAAGCCGCTGCTGCACACATGGTCGCTGGCCGTCGAGGAGCAGTTTTATGTGGTGTTCCCGCTGATCCTCGTGCTGCTGAAAAATTCCTTCAAGGACAGGATTTTTGCTATACAGGCGGCCATCTATGTTTTGTTCACAGCCTCGTTTACCATGAGCATAGAGCTGCTGCCTGTCAGTCCGGAGAAAACTTTTTACCTTCTGCACACCCGCGCGTGGGAGCTTTTAATGGGGTCTCTACTCGCGCTGCATCTAAAGGAAGTGAAGCTGTCGCGCTTTGCAGCGGAAATACTGAGCACCGCAGGGGCGGCAATCCTGCTGTGGTGTTTTTTTGTGTATGACCGCAACACGCATTTCCCCGGTCTGACCGCCCTGCCGCCCTGCCTTGCGACGGTGTTTCTGCTGTGGTCGAACATCGATCATGAAACGGTTGTGAAAAAACTCCTGTCCACCAGATTGTTTGTCAGCATCGGCTTGATCTCGTACGGATTGTACCTTTATCACTGGCCGGTTATCGCCTTCGCGCATTACTATCTTGACCGCGACCCGTCGGCGGTTGAGTCGGTGTTGCTCATCGCGCTGGCGGTCCTTATGGCCACGCTGTCGTATATATACATAGAAGCTCCCATACGAACGGGAATTTTCTTAAAAAAGAAACGGCTGTTTTGCCTGTCAGGTTTCGGGCTTGTGGCTTTCGGTCTAATCGGGCTGGCAGGGGTGCGCACAGACGGCTTTCCGCACCGGTTCAATAATGATGTATTGAGATATGCCACGACCAGCGATTCAGATGCATCTGCCGGCACACCGCTGAAATGCGATCCGGCGAATGTTCCTGGCCTTGGCGCGGATAAAATCTGCAAGTTTGGGGTGTCTCCTGCGGCGCATCCGGATTTCCTGCTCTGGGGCGACAGCCATGCTTCCGCACTGCAGGGGGCTGTGGTGGCAGAGACTGAAAAGCACAAACTGACGGGCTGGTCTATCACGCGCAGCGGCTGCCCGTCTCTGGTGGGCGCTGACCGTGCCGATAATTTTGTCGATTATTCATGCCCTGCCATCAGCAAGGGCGTTCTGGAAGTGATCCGCCGCAACAAAATCAAAAACGTGCTGCTTGTTTCGCGCTGGGATATGTATGCGCTCGGCTGGGAGAAAGGCAGCGTCGAGACGGCGCGCGAGCCGTTCATCTCCTTTACCACAAAGGATGGAAAACGCCTGACGCGCAAGGAAGCTTTTGCCGCCTCCTTTGAAGAAACGGCGCGTGTGCTGCATGGCATGGGCGTGAATGTCTGGGTTGTCAGACAGGTGCCGCCGCAGCTGGTGTACGTGTCATCGGCGCTGGCGAAGGCTGTATACCTCGGGCGCAATCCGGATGACCTGCGCAGGAGTTATGAAGACATCCTGCGTCACCGCGACTTTATCAACGATGTATTCACCGCTGCGGCAAAAGCCTACCCGCTGCACTTCATCGATCCGGCGGACAAATTCTGTCCGCAGAGAGAATACTGCCTGATTGAGGTGGGAGGGCAGTCTCTTTATACAGACAACACGCATCTGTCCTCATTCGGCGCAATGTGGAGCGAGGGTATGTTGGAGCCGTTCTTCGGCTCTCTGCAGACGCACTAGAGGATGTTTACTAGATGATTTTTAAAGCGCGCGGCGGGCAGCGTCAGCTTCTTTTTTAACAGCAACGGTCTGTTCATTGGCGTTGGTGGGAGCAGGCGTGGGAGCGGCTTCCGGTGTCTTTTTCCTGTCAGGTGATTGACGGTTGGGTGACTGGCGGTTGGGTGACTGGCGGTTGAATGTGCCGTTCAGGCCTTGTCTGAGGCCAAGGTTATTCTTCGGTTCAACTTTCGGCGGCGCGGCTGCGGCTGCCATTGTCTCGGCCTTCTCTTTCTTGTTTTCATCGCGGATGATGCCGATCGACTCCCTGACAACGCCGATAGAAGATTTGATGAAAAGTCCTGACACGAGCATGCCGACGACGATGTCGGGTATCGGCGAGACCAGCAGGCGGCCCAGCCCTGCAGCAGCCAGAACGCCGAGGTTGGATACCATGTCGTTGCGTGTGCATTTCCAGGTGGATTTGAGGTTGATGTTGTCCTTGCGGTAGCGGTAGAGCATCGCGGCGCAGGCGGCATTCGCTAGAAAGGCTACTCCGCCGACAATCGCCATGGTGGCGAGTACCGGCATCACCGGTGTCGCCAGCAGAAAGGCCGTGCCGCCTAGAACGCTGAGGCCGACAACTGCCATACCCAGCCCCTTGGCAAGCGCGACTTTGGCCTGTTTTTTACGGGAGCTTTTGCGCACGATCACGCCGCCAGCGGCGCCGAGCGCGTCCCCCAGCATGTCTGCGCTGTCGGCTACCAGCGCCGAGGAGTGAGCGAAGTAGCCCATCGCGCTTTCGACAAGAAACATGACGCCATTAATTGCGGCCACGGCTCTGAGTACACGTGCGTGCTTTTTCTCAAGAGGGACGACTTTTTTGCCCTTTTTGCGGGGAGCAGAATCGACCATAACCATCCTTAGTCTTTGAAATATAACAATATTATTCACAGTTGCATTTTAGCATATGGATAATAACATTTTTCAAAGTTATGTCAACGACTATAACCCCGCGCCAAATATGCACGAGGCAGCATTTCCGGGATGGAAATCAGACAAAAAGGTTGAGGTAATTGAAGCTATTGCTGAAGTTGTTCTGACCTGTCGACGCTGAATAGAGGATGTCGCTGCCCGTGCCGGCAAACTGGTCAAGCACGCTGTTGCTGGAGCCCGTGCTGATCTGCTGCACTTTAAGCACCGAGGCATTAATGGCCGACAGGTTCGACTGCACACCCTGCAGGACAAAGGTGTTATTGACGAAGTCCTTGGCGTTAATGGAAGGAGTGTTGTTCGGGTCCAGATGCGCCCAGAGCGCGGTGGCATCGCTGGGCTGTCCGCCTTCAGCAATAACAGCCTTTTGCACATCATCTTTTGTGACTGTGTTACCCTTAATATCAAACACCGCCCACAAGGTGGACAATACCTGATTAGTGCTCGGCGGCACATAAGTTGATGATTGTGTCGAGAGCGCCTGCACCACGTCCGTCGATGTCAGGATCATGGTCAGCGCTTTATTCGCTTTCGTCAGCTGCGGATCTACCGGGGCGGATGAAGTTGGCGGGGTGGATGAAATGTTTGATATGCTGGTCATGGGCCTGTCCCTTTCCTAAAGACGTTACCGTTTCCCACTCTATGCAGAAGATTCTCTCCTGCTGATCCTACTATTCCATTATACACGTGCACTTCTTAATAAAGAGTAAGCGAGCATGCGTCTTCTTTTAGAATAACCAATTGAAAAATATGAATATATCTGCAAAGTAGCCGTGGATTACGAAGTCAGCTCTTTATCCTCTCTTGGGTGCTATTAACCATTGCTATGCTTTATTGATTATGGTAATATCTCCATATGGTTATGGAGGCATTTTCACGCGCAGCGGCAAAACCGGAGGGAACGAATGATTTCCTTGAAGCGATCCTGCGCGAGCGCCCGGACCTGAGGGACCAGCCCCATCATTTCGCGACCAACGGCCTTCATTCGAATACGGTTATTTTTGAGCAGGAGGTTTTCAAAGGCCCGCGCTACAAAAATGATGTTTCCTCATTTGATGACGAATACGGGATCCTGCAGCAGATGAAAGGCAAGGGACTGCCGGTTCCGGAGGTCACGTATGTCGGCAAGGAGACCGTTTTCTACGGGATGACCCGCGTGGCCGGCGATGACCTGCCGGATGTTATCGGCAAGCTCACGGCGGAAGAGAAGCAGCTTCTGGCCCAAGATATTGCAGATTTCATTATCAGGCTGGCAGGCGCCATGCCGGCGGGCGGCGGAAATTTTGCCAAGCATGCGGATATCATGAAAAACGTTCTCGTCGATCCGGAGACAAAGAGGCTTTCTGCGGTCATTGACTTTGAATCACTGCGCTATGCGCCCAAAGATCACCTGACCCCGAATGTCGTCGATGAATTCACGGACATGGTCAAGCAGGAGTTTGACCACAAGAAATCCGAAATACAGGGATCGATGATCAAACGCGCGATCTTAAAGCATCTCCACTTTAAAAAGTCATGAGGCAGCTTATCTGATATCAGGCGCTGCTCAGAACAGGTCGGGTCTTTGGACAGGTATTGCTCCTCGATAAAAATGCGTCTGAACTGGAACAGCGTCCATATAATGAGGATGGTGATATTCGCATCTGTCATGTTCTGGCCGACGAAGCCGATCGCCTTGATAAAATGTGCTACGTATACCGACCCTACATCCCGCAGTCTCGGGGGCAAAAACACGATTCTTTAAAGGGATGGAAATTTGCCGGGGCATATTTTTTATGGCCATCACCTGATACCCCGAAATATGCCCCGAAAAAATGTGGTTGTACGCGGCTAAGTGCGGACGTCAAAAGACGCGCACGGAAAGGAAGCTCTTTGTTTGCAACGGCTTGTTGAACTTCTTCGGAAGGCTCTGGAAGGGTATATGGCTCCTGGGCAGGAACCACATTGGCCAAGCAAGCACTTGGCAACCCTCTACCTTTTGCAACGTGAACTGAGTAAATGCCCCAAATTATACCCCGAAAAATGTCGGATATGGGGCATCTGTCCGTGCACGTTCGCTCTGGTACAGGGTCGTATTATATCGCTTATGAACGATGTGTAGAAGCCGAAATCGAGTAAGGGGCATTGTCAGCCTAGGCTTGTCTAGATTGCATCTATGGGCTCCGTGGTTCGCGGCCCGCTTTCTGAATTAATTACTACGGAAAACAGCTATTGATAAGTTGTAAACCCTATGCTGCGTATAAATCACGGATGCGCACGAAGGGGAACCCTGTTTCGGCGGCGCGCCGCGCTTTGCGCTTTAATACGTCAGCTAAAGACAGCTCCTGGCTAAGTATTTCGGATAAATCATATCCATCCATACAGATCAGACGCTTGCCGCGCCCAAAGGCGTGCAGGCCGTCTTCGGTGAAACCTGAGTAACTTACAAACAAGCCGCGAGCCCAGGCTGCCTTCTCCTCGACCTTGCCGTTGAACGCGTGCAGCTCGGCAACGCCAGTTGGGGAGTTTTGCCACTTGGCTTCCAGAAGATAGGTTTCGCCTTCGAGTTGAAAGCTACCATCGATCTGTTCGCCGCGCACTCTGAAAGGCTCTCGTCCCTCCATGCCGTGCACATCGAAGAGCGACTTTAGAAACTGTTCGAAGCTGTATCCTCGTGCTTGCGGAGCAAGCTCTGATATCGTGACGAGTTCGCGTCCTAGCTGCCGGATACGCCCAGAATCTGTTTTTATGGGAGGAGCGGAGGTGGCTTTTATGCCCCCGTCACTATCGTTACTAAGACGCTGAATAAGAATGTTCAGCCGAGATTCGGCGTTGATGATACTTTCTTCTCGCTGCTGATGCAGCCGTAGTGCCTCACGATATTCCCAAAGGGCATGCAGGGTGCGAACGGCTGTTGTATCGTCGACAGTTTGCAAAAAGCACCGGAGTCTTTTTGCCTTTGAGCCGCCATTTCTGGCATAAGTCGCATCGCCGATATCGATTTCGAGTTCACGCGCGAAAAATTCCGCGAAGGTGCGGTCCGAAAAATTAAGAACGTAGCCGCTACCCATCTCAAACAGGTCGTCTATCAAGAGTATATCAATCGACCTGATGCTGCTCATGATCTTCGCCTACCCCTTCTTATACCGCGTCGCGCAAAGCGCGTTCTTCGTCAGTCATCTGATATTCGTACACGCACATATCCGTGGGGAGTGCCATGTCGGCCACTTCAAGCTCCTGCACGGGCTCACGCAACGGGAAGGTTATCATGAAGGCGCGCCAGTTTCCTGGGCGCTGCGGATTGTTACGGTCATAAATGGCCTCGCCAGTGACGGGATCATATTTTTCCAAATAAATCGTTGGTTCGACCCATTGTCCCGCACCAGCAGCGTCACGCTGACCGCGTGCACGACCCGCCGCACCACCTTGCGCTCCTGAGCCGCGCACCGACCAACGGAAGGTATAACGGCAGTGACCATCGGCATCAAGGCCGTAACCCAAGAGTACCCCGGACCTGCCGTGTCTTGCCTGATCCGCTGCGCGCATAACATGAAACGCCGTCGGGATTTGCGGGAACAAAGCTGTGCGTACTTGCGGCGCTTCGATATGATCGAATAAGTTCAGCTCCTGCGCTATCGTCAGAATAGGGGCGGTACGGGGGCCGGTTTGCCGCGTACTGCGCGTCTGGGTGGGCTTTATCGATCCGTCCGGAGCATATGAAAGGACAAGCTGGCGATCTATCTCGCGGAAGAAGGTTTGAACGACGGGATCGGTCATTTCTGCTTTCAGCTTCAGCATGGTCGTCGGCGCGCCGCGACGATAGCCTCCGACAACTACACTATGGCGGCTTGGTCTATGTACGTAACCACCGTTCGTCGCTGCGTACGCATCGATGATGCTCTTGTTCGCATCCGACAGAACCACGGTTGATCTCTTGCCGTATCCGCAGGCGCGGCCCAGAAGCCCCTGCAACAAAGCATTAAGGTCACTAGCTCTCTGAGCAAAATCCATGAAGAAACGGACCTGCACCGGGAAGGCATCGGCCATGCGCGCTCTATTCGTCACGAAAATGATGTAGGGCAGATCGCGATGGCGGCGCTGGGCAATCATACGCTTGATCGAGAGGTCCCTAGCTGCGCCGCCGTAGTAAGTCAGCACCTCAACGCGGGTGAGGTCAAGGTTCAAGTGTCTGATGAATTCAGCGGTGCGAAGATTGTTATTGAAAGCACGGATGCACAGGCCGACAGGATCGCCGCCCTCTTCCTCATATTGATCTAACAGGGCATAAATCGACTCCCGTAAAGCGTCTTCAACTTGCACGCGGTAGGTGTTCTGGTCATCTGGGTAGCCATTTCTTGCAGCCGACTTCAGGAACTGGGTGTCCCCCGCACCGTAGGCCGCCATGGAAACAGTGTCCATGAACGGTACATCGACGAAATCGGCAAAGTCCGTCAACCCCATAGTTGTGGGAGGGATGATATTGATCCCCTCGGCAATCGGCTCTCCATTAAAGAAGTTAAAGCCGGAGTAGTTTTCCGTCAGGTATTGTCTTACCTCCCATATACGGCTTTGGTCGTTCAACTCAAACGGCGTAGCGGACAGGCCAACGAACCAATGGTCATTGCGAGTCGTCCCAAGTTCCTGTTCGATGNNGGTCGAATATCTGCACTAAGACGCAGGGCACTCTGTTATTAACCCCATCTTCGTCCGCGACCATGCGGTCACTCGCGCCATACTGCGGCTCGTCAATCATCATGAGAGGACGATATCCCTGCTCCGTAGCACGGCGACACAGCGCTGCGATGGCCTGAACACTCTGGCTACCGCCAACACGACGGTGAATGATGTCTTCCGCTTCGAGGACATCAAACACATCATCCTCCAGGGCGCCGCGCAGAACATATCCGCGGTAATTCGCCAAGCTCGGCGCGCGCGTGAAGATCGCATCCAACCCTTCGGGCATCTGTTCATCGGTACGACGGAGTTCGATGTTCCCGTAGTAATCGAGGAAGCGGTGGAGTTCCGTTTTCGTTTGATCTGCATGGCTGGTCTGGTTACCGATGAGATAGAAAGGATAGACGCGCTCTCCGGTCAACATATAGAGCACGGGTCCTGCCCACTGGAGGGCGAGCGAGGTGGTAGTCTTGCCCGACTGCATCGCCCCGAGAACATGCCCGCAACGCGCAGTGTTAGTGCGAAGCCGGGAAAAGCAGTCTATGGCGGTCTTCAACTGGGACTCATGCACGATGCCGCTGTCGTCGGCGCGGGTGGGACTCCAAAAAGAGGCGATGCGTGCTATATCATAGGCGCTTTCAGCGTTCAGGATGGCTTTCGAGGGATCCATAATGATCGGCAGACCGTTATGTGCCGCCCATTCGTTGAAGGCGCACTCGATGTCACGGAGGTGCGAGACGTAAGAGGCGATGCCGCGAGTGAGGTCTTCTTGGCTCATTTATCGTCCTTTAATTTTTATAGTTCTAATTAATCACTATTAATTTATCGCCGATAATGGGTCTGCTGTCAAGGTTGGCGGCGGGGAATTTTTACGGCATAATAAAATTGTGGTCTTTTTATCTTATGGATAAAAGACTGTCGCTGTTATTTTACAGAAAAAATTAGAGCCAAATTTGGCTGCGCGACACAAAGAGAGAAGCGAGCGAATGAGTTTGGTGAAAAGCAAATGTAAGACACACGATCTTGGTTCGGTTGTGCTCCGTATAGGGA
Organism: Rhodospirillales bacterium; assembly: GCA_003153235.1. GTDB lineage: Bacteria > Pseudomonadota > Alphaproteobacteria > Micavibrionales > UBA2020 > PALSA-926. Next base: position 8,775 of record PLXM01000175.1, on the reverse strand, counting down.
GATTTTTAGGTGCATAGTGTCGAGCTTTTCGCGGGGTGTGGAGGATTGGCGCTGGGTATTGCCGACGCGGGATTTGAGCACGCGCTCGTAGCAGAATACGATGCTCAAGCACATGCCACCTTGCTGCTGAATAAAAGTCGGGGCCTTCGCCATGTAAAAGACTGGGGGCTTAAGCATGGCGATGTATGCGAAATTGATTACTCTCATTTAGCGAAAACCGTAGACCTGATATCAGGGGGACCACCTTGCCAGCCCTTCTCGATTGGAGGGAAGCATAAAGGACCTACTGATACGCGTAATATGTGGCCTGAAGCTATTCGTGCGGTGCAGGAACTCCAACCTAAAGCCTTTGTATTTGAAAACGTGCGTGGGCTGTTACGTCCCGCATTTGAACAATATCTGTACTTTTTGCGTCTTCAGCTGAGCTATCCAGAGGTAAAAGGGAAACAAGCCGAGACCTGGAAACAGCATTTAGTAAGATTGATTCAGCATGATAAAAAGGTCGGCGCCCCCTCCTACAGAGTGCTGATACAGGGCATTAATGCGGCAGACTATGGTGCGCCGCAAAAACGTCATAGAGCTATAGTCATGGGAGTGCGGGCTGACGTAAATTCAGATTTCACTTTTCCATCACCTACCCATACACGTGAGAAGCTACTGTGGAATCAATATGTCACTGGTGAATATTGGGAACGACACGAAATATCAAAAGCCATGCGGCCAGTCATTGCGGAGAGTGACAAAGCAATTATTGCTGAACTACGCGAAACACTAAAACTGCCCCAGGGCAGAGCTTGGATAACAACAAGAGATGCCTTGGACGGGTTGCCTCGTCCTATATCAACCGCCGAGGAAATCGCGCATCATCTTTTGCACCGTGGTGCGAGAATTTATGTGGGACATACCGGCAGTACATGGGATCAGCCTGCAAAAGCATTAAAAGCCGGTGCGCATGGAGTGCCTGGCGGCGAGAATATCATTGTTTCCCGGAAGGGTAGCGTGCGCTATTTCACTATCCGTGAAATGGCTCGTTTACAAGGCTTCCCCGATAATTATAACTTCAGCGGTCCTTGGGTAAGTTTAATAAGGCAGCTTGGTAATGCGGTGCCTGTGCAGGTTGGGCGTGCGTTTGGGCGAGAGATTTATGATATTCTTAGCGCCAAAACTTCTCTCAAATATAAAAAAATTGCCTAGTCACTCCACATTGAATTATGAGGGGTTTATTTTATGGGTCTCTCCCAAATAAGAGGCGCTCTTCTTGAAGAGCTGGTTTTGCATCTTCTTGAGAAGGTGGGCTATCGCAACGTGTTAGCTTTCGAAGAGGGCACGGAGCAGAATTCCGCAGGGTTGGTTGTGCGCGGGAGAGGTGAAGAGCATCAGATTGATGGATTAGCCGCCTTTGATTATACACCGCCATTTATGTATCCTTTAAGGCTTCTCGTAGAAGCAAAATGCTATGCGGAAAAGCGCCCTATCGGGATTGGCGTAGTGCGAAATGCAGTGGGTGTTTTAAAAGATATATCAGAGAATTACTTTACGCTCCAAAAAGATGGCAATGGCACTAAAATTCAAGCGCCTCGTTTTAATTATCATTCTGCATTATTTTCCACTAGTGGATATACGGAGAATGCTCAGCGATTTGCGATCGCTCATCAAATATTTCTAATCCAGTACGAAAACATCCATTGGTTTAAGCCTGTTGTAGAGGGCCTGCTTTCTTTAAATGAAACTCATTTGTCTGACGTTGAACAGGCGGATGGTACAGGTTTACATCAGTTCCGCATGCATATCCGTTATATGTTGCAAGAGGCGGGCATGACTTTCCAAGGGCAGCTGCTAACAGCGGGTGGCTTCCAACATATTCATGATAAGATCATTACTCCACTGCTTGATATTAAAGGATCATATTTTGGTATGCTAAATGGCCGGTGGCCAGTGCATTTACTTTCTAATAAGTTGCTGCCTCCAGCAGCCTTTGCGCACACGGATGAGCTCAAGTGTAAAATTCATGGAAAATATAGTTCGAGTTGGGCTTTTGTGCCGTCTGAATTCTCGGAGGGGGATGAGCGGTATTTTCGATTACAGTTTGATCTACCTAGTGAAATTTTGAAAATGTTAGCCCACGTTAAAGATGATGGCCTGCAGGTGGCAGACATTAAAGAAGAATACTTTTCAGATCTTTATCTCTCCGGAATCATAGGGGGCATAAGACGCCAAATTAAACTTTCTTTAGATACAGAATGGCTATTGAAATACAGGGAAAGATATGAAGGTTAATAAGCGTTTTTGATTACTTCTTTCGTATCTGTTTTTCTTTAATAAAAGCGGCAAGTTGCGGAAAGGGTTCTTTCTTCCCTATCACGACATATCTAAAGGACCATACGACGATAAAAAAGATCGGTGCCAATATTAAGCCGTAACCCAACGCTGTTGCATCAGCAAAAATTATACTAAGTATAGAGCCAAAGATAATGCAGAGCACCGATAGCGCAGAGCCGGCATAAAAAACCACGTTTGCTAATCTTATAAGCATGGCACTAATACGTATTGCAGTTGATCTGATCGCCAAACCCGGTGCAGGTAGTTCTCGTCCTCTTTGATCGACTGGCGGCGTGTTGCAGGGCTTTTGTTTGAGCTTCTTGGTTTGCTAACTCATTTTTTCTTTTGTTGTATTCGAGCCAGGCTTCTGCTTCTGTTATTTTCTTAGCACTGATCCTTTCGGCCAGCACTTCCTTTAGCGAAACAAGCTCCTGCAAATTTGTATTGTCTGGTAATAATACTGTATCAGCATCTGCAATCTTCTTTGTGCAAGCAGCGCTGGCAACAAATTTCTTGTACTGTCCGCAGGATTGATATTCTGACATTTTCTGTTCTTGTGCTTGCATTTGTTCTGAAGCACAGCCCGACAACATTATCGTTAACGATATAATTGCTATGATATTCTTCATTCTCGACTCCACTTGCAGTTAAAGCAAAACGGCACCAGAGAAATCTCTGGTGCCGGGGAGTTTGTAGCCGTCACATAAACGGCGCAGCGTATTTGCTCGCGCTATTTTATTCCGCCGCCTCCCCGACGTAAGTCGAGAAAGCAGCATCATTGGTAACGGCCTGATGCTGGATTAGGCCGTATGTGAAGGGCTACAACACCCCGGACGGCCCTGTTACGGGCTGCCTTGAAATAATTATATGCTGGAAGCGCGAATGGAGATACGCATAAACAATCCATCACTCTCTATAGAACTATGGATAATAAAAATGATTTTTGGCCGCGGCCAATATCATAGATTTGTAATTATAACACATTCCGCAATTGGCATAACGATACCAAGGGCTTGGTCAATTATTTTTTTATCCTTATTACGGAGTATGTAATCATTCAATATCATCGATAATGCTAAATTTGGTGTTCCATGTGTTCCAATACTGATTTCATTGGCTTTTTCATGGAACACTTTGCTTTGCAGCCGCTGTTCCTAGTGTTCCGTGGCCGGTGTCTGAAACACACGGAACACCAGCGGTCTGAAGAGGTGTTCCAGCCTGCTTCCTTTCAAAATCATAAGGCTTCCGTGCGTTTCCAGCTTGCAGAACACCTGGAACGCTCGAAACACTGATTTCAGGCAGTAACTGTAAAATCAAATCTCTCACGATATAATCTCCTCTTTATATTTGAATGGTGTGACATGAATCATGCGTTTCTTTCCTAAACCCCCAGGCAGGGTTACTGGCTTAGAGGTTTTTCCTTCGCTGTCTGGTTCGATTAGTCCCTGCTGAACAGCTGCTTTCAGAATAGCGCTGACATTTTTTGATCCGCCAAGAATTTCAGACCTGAGGACTTCAGGAAAGACCAGGTATGTGACCTCAGAATCGTCATCGTTTCCAACCTTGAATCCTGCATGATCGCGGATTTGATCGTCTCGGCCGCTGACATAGGCAAAACGGCTGGCGCTGAAACGATTGATAAAGTCCAGAATTGCTTTTATCCCTTCTTGCACCTCATAACTGCCGCCGCCGCCGCGGGCATCAAGCCAGTCATGAAAACATCGCGCGACTGCATTACTGGCTTCCTTGTCCGGCCATGGCACAATGCCGAGGGTGGCGGCAAGCTCTCCTGCAATAGCTACCAAGGCGAAGCGTCGAGCGGCCCGCATTACTTGTCCATCCGCAAACGGCGGTACATGCTCGTCCATCCATGCTTTTGTTAGTTTAGAGATGGCATCGCGCAATTCCTCAGAAGATATCTTTGCCAGCTTTTCCAGCCAGACAGAGATCGCGTGGCCTTGATTTTCTTCGGTCGCCTGTCGTAAATACTTGGCGAATTCATCCGCGCTGGAATGTCCATGCAGCTCTTCAAACAGTCTCATGCCCATTCCGGCATCATCGGGAATTTCAAGCATACGGACTGCTTGTCCGGCCTTGGCCTTCATTTTTCTCTCACCAATCTTGTCAGCAAGGCCGATTTCGCCGGTGGACAAAAATATAAGCCGGAATTCTGTCGTATCTCTTGCCACGCCATCCTTATTTGACCGACCTTTTGTCTGGCCATTACCGAGCATATAAGCCATCTGGTCGGCGGCTTTGCCGTCAACCTGGCCCAGTTCGTCAATCGCAAGAAAACCGTCATTTGCAAAGCGCGCCCAACTTTCGGCAGCATTGTCTGTCGTGCGCCATGATCTCAAAGCCATGCCCCAGACAGAAACTGCGACGCGCAGCGCGGTTGTTTTTCCACCGGAGGATGCCCCTGAAATGTGGAAGCCGCCCGACCCTTCGCCTGCAAAATACAGAAGAGACCCAGCAAAAGCCGTAGAGATTGCCAGCACAAGACGACTGTTGCTCTGTGCACATAGCGCCACGTTTTTCTGCCAGCCTTCAAGGGTTCCTTTTCTGACCAGTTTAGGCAATGTGCCGGATGCCTGTAAAAAAGCACGCTCTGCATCTTGTCCGTAAATTATGCCATCGAGAGAAATATATCGTTTGCCATGCCATCCTGGGATATTCACAGAAGCGGCACGGGCTTCAGGATCCGCTGTCATGATATATTCATTAAGGGCGTTTTGTACTGGCCTGCCTGGATAAATGCTTAAGCCGTTATCGAGCAGAATTCTTCTGTATTCTGCTCCATCTTCCGCCATCATAGAACTGGGCATGGCGTACTCATGCTTTTTATTATCCGGGTCAGTCCAGACAAGCAGACGTCCCCAATTGTTACTGTTGTTGTCGCGAATGAGTGCTTGAATATAAAGAGGAGAGCATATAGCAAATCCGAGTTCATCATCACCTTTCTTTTTGAAAACGCCCCTATCTGTGACGGTGAAGCCAAAGGGAACGTAAGGCGGTTTTTTAGGTGGCGCTTCTGCGTTGTCTATCCGCTCTCTAACGGCTATCAGGCCTTCTTTTTGGTGCATATCATTAAAATCTGTCATGGCTTACACTCCGGGAAAGTTAAGAACGCGTCTACCGCCGCCGCTGCTTTGCGCGCACTGTTCAGGCCGGGATTATTTGGGGTGTTGATATCATTGTCCGCGCAAACGATAATTTTTACGGCGGGGTATCTTTCTCGCAGCGACATTGCTACAGGCAGAAGATTTACGGCGCTGAGCGCAGCAGCCACGGCGTAGCCTGTAGCTTCATAGATGCTGGCTGCAGTAGCATACCCCTCAGCAATACAGATCGTGTTTGTGGGCTCACCTATGCTGAAGTAACAGCCTTTTATTCTACCTCCAGACAGAAAACGTTTATTCCCTTTGCTGTCTATGAAATGCAAACTGTGTAATATGCCCGCACTATCATACAGAGGAACAACGAGTGCTGCTTTAGAGACGCGCAGACCGTGATTCTTGACGCCCTTTCTTATTAGATAGAAATGGCTTTCAGATGCAGGGTTCGCTGTTTGCCAAATGTCGACGGCTTTCTCCCGTGCAGCTTGCTTTGCAGCTTTGTCCTCTTCCTCCCGCGCTTTACGGACGGCTTCTATCCGCTGCTCTTGCTCTTTACTCTCGGCGGCAGTTAGGTCGCTTTTCTTCTTAGCAGACCATGTGCCTTTGATACCTGTCTTCCAGTTCCCAAATGCACCGAATGGAATTCCATCGGCATGAAGAATATACCATCCACTCGTTTTCCCCTGCTTATCGCCCGCTACGGGGAAGCGGTGGAACTTTCCATCCGCAATAATACTGCCTGATAAAACGAGCCCAGCTTCTGCCATAGCTTGAGAAAATGCAGCTTCTATCATGGCGATACCTCCCGCTGTGCGACATATGGCACAAGGCTAGAAAGAAAAGCCTCCAGATCAGATTTGAGGACGAGCGTGCGTTTGCCCCATTTCTTAGCGGGCAGGGCGCCTGAGCTGACGGCCTCATAGATTTTAGTGCGTCCTAAGCCCGTTGCCGCTTGGACTTCTTCGATGGATAAAGAAATTCTCATATTCTTCCTTTCTTGTTAAAAAATATGAACAATAACGTTCATGAAGAAAGGATCGCAGGTTTGCGGGTTTTTGAGACTTGGGAATGTTTAAAAAATATAGTCAGAATTGCAAAGGCTATCTGCGAAGGAGATTGGAAATATCCTGATCTGAATATTCGACGCCATAAATAGCAAACGCGGCTGTTTTGAGGACGGAATTAAGAGTTTCTCCAAACATTAATTTATGATGTCGCGCTAAGAATCTTATAAGCCCTATGGCGTGCACATTCTTTCCGACCTTTCCTTCTAAGGCCGTTTCTTCCAACTCTTTAATTGTATGTTCAGCCATAGACTGCAGAACTTCTACAAATGAGACATTCCCTATATTTTTCTCGGTGAAATTATACGCAGTATGGATATTTATTAACTCTTTTGTGGNNATTTTCTATCTTCATCGCTTATATAGAAATGCTCTGGGAGATTTCTAATTTTATCTATGATATTCAAGAATCCATAAACCCATAGGTTTCCATTTTCTGCTCCAAATCCGCCGCTATACTCCGCTAGTCTGCTCCACATTCTTTTTAAATCATCCATGTAGAGCTCATCTGAACGAGTTTCCGTTAGTAAGCGCATTGTTTCTAAGCGTGGGTCGTTGTTTTCCTGAAGCGCTTTCTTAACAGACAGAACCTCCACTGGAAAATCGACGTCTTTAATTCGCTTTCTTGAAGCTGCCATATATAACCTTCCCTTCACTTGCAATAGCATCCACAAAATCGCTCCACTCCTGCATCATCTTTTTACGCTCATCCAAGAACTGGGCGCGGTCATAGGCTGCATCGATGCTGCTGCGGTGAGCGTGCGCCAGTTGCCTGTCTACGACCTCGTGGCGGTAGCCGAGCTTTTCCTTGATGGTGGTCATGGCCAAGGCACGGAAGCCGTGGCCTGTCATGATGCCTTTGTAGCCTAGGCGGCCAATAGCGAAGAGAATGGTGTTGTTACTCATGGGATTTAGCGGACGCACCTGGCTCGGAAATACCCACTTCCACTTGCCGGCCATTTCCTTTTGCTCCTTCAGGATTTCGAGAACCTGTCTGGACAATGGCACGATGTGAGGCTTGCGCATTTTCATTCGTTCCGCAGGAATTTCCCAGACAGCTTCCTCAAGATTAAACTCATCCCATGTGGATTCGATAAGCTCTGTCGTGCGGACAAAGGTTAGCATGAGCATCTTCATAGCATTGCGTGTTTGTTGGTACAGGCGGGCGTCGTTACGATCGAGCGCCAGTAGGAAGGCTGGCACATCCTTCACATCCAGCGCGGCATAGTGGCTTTTCTTATAAGGCACCAATGCACCGGAAAGATCGGCTGCGGGGTTGCGCTCGGCAAGGCCGTTAGGGATGGCGTACTTATATATCTGTCCGCAGAGCCGCAGACAACGGCGGGTGATTTCGTGGGCTCCCCTCTTTTCTATCCTCTTGATGGCCTCAAGCAATTCGAGCGGGGTAATCTCCGCAATAGGGCGGTCTCCTATGCGGGGAAAGATGTCCCGCTCCAGGGCACGGATAACGTTTACGGCATAATGCCCGGCCCAATTCACCGAATGGGCTTTATGCCATTCCCGTGCCACTGACTCGAAGGTGTGGATGCAGCGCAGTGTTTTCTGGCGCCGGTCTTCTTTCTTGGCGAAGGCTGGGTCAGTCCCTGCCGCTACAAGCTTTCTCGCGGCGTCCCGCTTATCGCGGGCTTCGGCAAGGGTGACCTCAGGGTAGACGCCCAGGGCCATGCGTTTGTCCTTTCCGTTAAACATGTATTTTAAGCGCCAGTATTTGGAGCCATTAGGCATGATCTCCATGTAGAGGCCACGTTTATCATACGTCCGACGCATCTTTGGCTCGGGCTTTGCATTCGTTACTTCAGCGTTTGTCAGCACGGTCTTTGTTCCTTTTTTGTGTCCACATTATAACACGTGATTTTTTGTGTTCTTGTTCAGTTGGTCTTTTGAAAAATTGATGGCATTGATCTGCTGGGATTTTTTATATGCGCGCAATGCTGCGTACACCCCTTGACAGATTTTCGCGCTCATCAAATTTTAGGGTTATTTTTATTTTTGAAATTTACTCCCTCATCATGAGTAAACATTCCAGCCTCAGCATTAGTAAACATGTCGCACTCCTTTACGCCCGATCAGTGAGAAAGCCACCGAGCTTTTGTTTTACATTTTTTATTTCAAAACCTTGGTACCGACCCTAGGCGGTTAACTACCTATAGAATCGAAACACGGTTTTTTCAGGGGGGAAGGGTGATTAACCTTTGGGGCATATTTTTATGACCATTCGCCTGATACCCCAAAATATGCCCCGAAAAAATGTGGTT
>PLXM01000072.1 GCA_003153235.1 Rhodospirillales bacterium | reverse complement strand
GAAAGAAGACAGGCTATCAATGAGCTCCATTCTTAAACCAGATTTAAAAACCAGAGTAGCGGAAGAGACGCATGTTCTCGATGTCCGCTCTTCTGTGCTGGGCAAGAAATGGGCGTTTTCTGCAACAGATGAGCGACTGGCGCTGGGCATCAGCCAATCTTTCGGACTGCCTGAAATTCTGGGACGACTGCTGGTCGCGCGTGGTGTACGCTTTGACGATGTAGAAGGTTTTCTCAATCCGGCGCTGAAAACTCAACTCCCTGACCCAAGTACACTGCAGGACATGGATAAGGCGGCAGAACGCATTGCCGATGCCATCGTTAAAAAACAAAAAGTGGCTGTATTTGGGGATTATGATGTGGATGGCGCAACTTCAAGTGCGTTGCTCAGAAGGTTTTTCAAATCTGTCGGCGCTGATCTGCGCATATATATCCCTGATCGCATCACGGAAGGTTATGGCCCCAACGCCCCTGCCTTGCTGAAGCTGAAGGAAGAAGGAATCGATGTCGTCATCACTGTCGATTGCGGTGCAACGGCTTTTGATGCTCTTGAGACAGGAACGGCGGCAGGGCTTGATATTGTTGTGCTGGATCACCACCGTGCCGAAGCAAGACTGCCGAGTGCCTATGCTGTCGTGAACCCGAACCGTCTTGATGATAACAGCGGTCAGGGACAACTGGCGGCCGTCGGCGTTAGCTTTCTTGCCATCGTCGCCATCAACCGCATTCTCCGCGCCCGTAACTTCTACACGGCAGAGCGTACGGAGCCGCGCATTCTGCAATGGCTGGATATCGTGGCGCTTGGAACTGTCTGCGACGTCGTGCCTCTCACCGGCATCAATCGCGCCTTTGTTGCGCAAGGCCTCAAGGTCATGGCCATGCGCCAGAACCCTGGTCTGGTTGCCCTTGGCGATGTGGCAGGCCTTTCTGAAGCGCCCGGTACATTTCATGCCGGATTTGTCTTCGGCCCGCGTGTCAATGCCGGGGGCCGTGTTGGCGAGGCTGGTTTGGGGGCGCGTTTGCTCTCCACCGATGATCCGCTGGAAGCCAAAGCCATTGCGCTGCAGCTGCATCAATACAACGGTGAGCGCAAAGAGCTAGAAAAAGCCGTGCTTGACGAGGCTATCGAGCGCGCTGAAGCAGCGTTACAGGATAATCTTGTTTTGATTGTCGATGGCAAAGGCTGGCATCCGGGCGTGATTGGTATTGTTGCTGCACGGCTTAAAGAGAAATACAATCGCCCGACCTGCGTCATTGCTTTCGATGAAAACGGCATCGGCAAGGCCTCCGGACGTTCTATTACCGGCATTGACCTTGGTGGCGCGGTTATTTCTGCGAAGGAAAAAGGCCTACTTGTTGCAGGCGGTGGTCACAAAATGGCTGCCGGATTTACGGTTACTCGCGATATGCTACCTGAGCTTGTTTCCCACATTAACCAGCATGCGCTTACACAACTGAATGGCCAGCCTTTTGCGCCTGAACTCCGCATTGATAGCGTCCTCTCATTGCATGCATTGACGCTGGATCTGATGGAAAAGCTGAACACGCTGGCGCCCTATGGCGCAGGGCATGCAGAGCCGCGCTTTGCGCTTACTGGTGTTAAAATAATCAAACCTCGTGTTGTGGGTGAAAACCATGTGAGCTGCTTTATTCAGGATTCATCAGGCGGCGCAAGCCTCAAGGGTATTGCCTTTCGTGCGATGGACTCTGCTTTGGGTGAACTGCTTCTGAAGGCGGGTTCTGCACCGCTACACCTTGCCGGGCATGTTAGCGTCAATGAATGGAATGGCAAGAGAACGGTCGATTTCCAAATAGTCGATGCTGCGCCTGCCTGGAACAGGGCAAGCTAAGAGATTTTTACTGCACAGTCAGTGATTTCAGAAACCTTTGCGCATCGGCAGATGCATCAGTGCCCGCGGGGCCGATATAACTTATCTGAAACAAACGATCACGCGTGACCACAGCAATATTATGCAAGATGCTTGTGGCGCCGTTACCCAAGGAAATATTATCAACTATCATTTCCGCCACCGGATGACCGTTCATGGTTATGCGTTTGCTGCTATTCAGATGAGCATTGGGGAAACCCTGTAGCAGGTTATCACTGCTGCTTTTGAACATCTGATTAATCATTTCATTGTCCCCGTTTTCAACCGGCTGAGGCAAGATTGTATAAGACGCCACATAGTAACCATCGCCAACAACAGCGCTCGCCGTATAGGAACTGTTTGTGCCATCTCCGGCAAAATCGTTATTCGTGACTGTGAACCCTGCAGGTAGATCAGCATGAAACTTCTCACCTGTAGGCTGCCACGTCTGCCAATCAGTCGCCCATGCAGATGATGAAATCATAAGCAGCATAAAAATTAAAAATACTTCTTTTAAAGAAAATTTCATGAAAGGCCGCCCTAATCTTATCTTTCGCGCAGCGCTGTCTGGGATGCCTTGACAAAAGGCTTAAGTAAATAGTTCATCACAGTCTTATTGCCGGTAACAACATCAATGGTAGCCTGCATTCCGGGAATTATTGGATATTCTTTGCCAGCCTTTGTGAGGCTTGTCTTGTCTGTTTTGACACGTACGCGGTAATAACTTTCACCCTTTTCATTCGTGATGCTGTCCGCGCTGACCTCTGTCACCTGACCATCAAGCGTGCCATAAATTGATGAATCGAAAGCCGACAGGCGCACGACAGACTTCTCGCCCGGATGAATAAAGGCAATATCAGAAGGCTTTATACGCGCCTCAATCAGCAGTTTATCCTCCAGCGGTACGATTTCCATGATAGGTTCGCCCGGTTTGGCCACGCCGCCAATGGTGGTAATCCTAATATCCTTGACCGTGCCGTGAACTGGGGATTTTATGTCGTTACGCTCGCTCTTGTCTTTATATGCTGTAAGTGTTTGCTTGACTGCATTCAGCTCGGTGGTCTTTTCAGCCAGTTCTTTCTGTGCTGATGCCCTGAAGCTGCTCGTCAGCTCATTGACGCGATCCTGCATTTCCTGCGCTGCCTCTTCTGCACGAGGCAGTGAAAGTTTCATGGCATTGAGGTCTGTATTTTGCTGAGCGATCTGCCGGTCGATCTCCAACAACTCCCTTTTACTGGATGAGCCCCTCTCCACCATCGGTGCGATCATATCGTGTTCGCTCTGAGTCAGTTTCAGGACATTTTGCGAGTCCTTTATCTTTGCATTGAGCTCGGCTACTTCCTGCTTTTTCTGGCTTAACTGCTGTTCCTGAACGGCCAGCTGGCTATTATTATTTTTCTTGTTTGCGTCATAGGCAGCTTGTTCGGCTTCTGCCATATCCGGCGCGCCTTGAAGGACTTCATCAGGAAAAACGAGATTGTCACCACTCGCTTCCGCCTGCAGGCGGATTGTTGTGGCCAGCAAGCCAAGATACTTCTGATTTGTTGCGGCTAAGTCGGATCCAGCCTGTACATTGCGCATGCGGAGAATGACCTGGCCTTCCTTGACTTCATCGCCTTCTTTTACCAGCACAGCATCAACAATCCCGCCCTCAAGGCTTTGGATAACCTGTATTTCAGAGGCGGGTATGACCTTGCCGTCGCCACGGGAGACTTCATCAACAGTTGCTATACACGACCAGGTGATCATGATAACCAGAAACGCACCGATCATGTAAAGCAGGATATGTTGACCCATTCCTATCCCGTCGGCGGGCGAAAAGTCCTCATCGTATTTCCGCGTCAGGTCAAGCTTACGGAGATCCAGATCGCTGAAATCCAGTTTTTTTTCGGTCTTTTCCATGTCAGACATCCCCCCCCGGCTCAACGCTTCTGAAAGCGCCTGCCTGCAGCTTCTGGATAATTTCATCGCGCGGGCCAGCGGCTACAATTTTGCCGCGATCCATCAGAATGAGCTTTTGCGCCAGTCCCAGAATTTCTCCCTTATGCGTGACAAGCAGGATTGTCTTGCCTTTAACGATCTCTTTCAGATGATTAAAGAGCCGCCGTTCGGAGCCGGGGTCTATTGAAGCCGTTGGTTCATCCAAAAGCAGGATTGGCGGGTTATACAAGAGTGCGCGTGCTATCGCTATAGCCTGGCGTTGGCCGCCGGAAAGGTTCTCGCCACGTTCGCCTACCTGCGTATCAAGACCGGATTCTGAATCACGCAGGAAGTTCATAACCCCTGCCATTTCCGCGGCACGCAATACGGCGCTGTCAGGAACGGATTCATGCCCCAAGGTAATATTTTCACGCACGGAACCAAAAAACAGATAGGGCGTCTGCTGAACAACGCCGATATTACGCCGCAAGTCCGCAGGATCAATCTGGCGCACATCGACGCCATCAATCTGGATCGATCCGCTCTCCGGCTGGTAGAGGTTCAGGATCAGGCGTTCAATGGTCGTTTTGCCCGATCCGACCGCGCCGATAATGCCAATATGCTCTCCGGGTGCTATCGAAATGCTGATGTTTCTCAGCGCCGGCGTCTTCTGTTTGGGATAGCGGAACACGACATCACGAAAGTCTATTCCGCCTTTCATCACAGGCATGGAGATAAACACCTGCCCTGCCGGTCTTTCAACGGGAGCTGCCATAAGCTTGTTCAGCCGGATCAAAGACTCTTTTGACTGGCTGTATTTGGTAAGCACGCCGGCAATGGAAGCCAGCGGCGACATCGTGCGTTGCGCCAGAATAACGGAGGAGATCAGCGCCCCCATTGTGATCAAGTGTTCATCAATCTGGTATGCGCCATAAATAACCATGGCGACCGTGCAGATATTGGAGGCAAAAACGGCGAAATTGATGCCGAAAGAGGATATGGCCCGCGCCTTGACATGCGTGCGGGAAGATTGCTCGTTCAGTTCTTCCCATTTTCTCTGCACATGCCCCTCGGCGGCTTGTACTTTAATTGTCTCAAGGCCGCTCAGGGTTTCAAAGATAAGCCCGCTCTTGGTTGCGCTTTCGCGGACGCTTTCCTTGATGACTTTATCAAGCGGTTTCTGCAGCCAGTAACCGAAGCCAAGAACAATCGGCACCATCAATGTTGGCACAAGAGCAACGGGACCGGCAATAAGCCAGATCATGACAATAAACAGCAGGGCGAAAGGAAGGTCGATGACGGCAAGGATCGTGGCAGAAGTGAAAAAGTCGCGAAGCGTTTCGAATTCCTTCAAGTTTGCTGCATGGACGCCAACACTGGCGGGGCGTGCTGACATCTTCATGGCCAGCATCTGTTCAAAAATTCGTGCCGAAATGACATTGTCCGCTTTGCGTCCTGCTGTATCGACGAAGTGGGAACGCAGATTCTTCAGGATGAAGTCAAATATAAAAGCGACTAAAACGCCGGCGGCAAGAAACCATAGCGTCGAGAATGTGGAGTTCGGAATGACCCGGTCGTAAACGTTCATCGTAAAGAGCGGGCTGGCAATGGCTAGTATGTTGATAAAAAGGGCGGCCACCATAACCTCGTAATAAATGTTCTTATAGCGCCAGAGGGCGCTCCAGAACCAGTCACGCCCCTCCTCAATCTCCGCCGGGCCAGACCGGCCATCCATCAGCGCCCGCGGGCGCACGAAGAAAGCATATTCGTTATATCTCTCCTGCAACTCGGCAAGACTCACCTGTACCGGCGCGTCCGGCGTTTCGGGGAATACAACTTCCACTCCCTCTTTTGTTCTGCCGCGTAAGATGCAGGCAAAATTGTTTTTGAGAACAAGGATGCAGGGCAGATTAGGACTTTGCGCGAGGTCTGTCAGAGATCTCCGGACCATACGCGCTGTCAGGTTGACACGGTCCGCTGCCCTGACGAAAGTCGCTGGAGAAGCCATCTCTCCGCCGTGCAGGGGCAGGCCTGATGATAAAGCAACTGCCGTCGTGCGACGTCCATGCAGGGCCGCGACGATGGCGAGGCATTCCATGAGAGGATCATCCAGCGATACCCGCTGCGCCTCCATCGGCCAGGTATGGGATTCATCTTTTATATTTACGACGTTATCAGTCACGATAGAACCCGTCCTTCTTGCTACTGTTCCAGCCTTGCTTCGCGAGGCTTTGGAACGCCCAGTGTTTCCAGCAAACGCCCCTGCAGGGCAAGAATGCGGAATACAGCAAACCTGTCTGCATAAATGGCATCCAGATTATTAGAGCGTGAGATAAATAACTCGTTCTGCGCGTCCAGCACATCCAGCAGCGTGCGGCGGCTCATATTAAATTGGTCAAGATAAACCTCGACGACCTTTTCGTTGGCAGTCACCTGCTCGGCATAATCTTTCGTGCGGTCAGAGGCTGAAATCATGCCTGCCCAGGTATCGCGTGTCTCTTTTTCAACCTGTCGTGCAGCCTGACTGCTGCGTTCCTTCGCTGAAGCGGTACGG
The DNA here is from genome assembly GCA_003153235.1 of Rhodospirillales bacterium. Taxonomy (GTDB): domain Bacteria; phylum Pseudomonadota; class Alphaproteobacteria; order Micavibrionales; family UBA2020; genus PALSA-926. The sequence continues at coordinate 3,239 of PLXM01000072.1, read as the reverse complement.
TATAATGTTTCGTGCATACGGGCTGTATCTGCTCCACCATGGTACAGGTTCCATTTGGCGACCGCCAACACTGTTCGGCTCTGGTTATTACCAGGAATGCCTGAAACATTATCACCGACGCTGCTGTTGGCCTCGATATCGACACGCGGGAAAAGCAAAGAGGCTGCGCCTACCTGATCCGTTTCGGCAGATTTGATATCAGATTTGGTAACAGTCAGTGTTGGATTATGCAGAAGTGACTGCTGCACAGCTTCATCAACGGTTTTCGGCAGCTTATCGCGCGGGATTATCGGTTCAGCCAGGTTACCCGGCATATCGCCTGTTTTCTGGGCATAGAGGGATTCAGACTGGCGCAGGTTTTCCTCTGCGGATGCGACATTCGCGCGCGCCTGGGCTAGACGCGCTTTGATTTGTGCAACATCTCCCTGCGTTACTGTACCTGCCTTGGCGCCAGCCTCAATCATGTCAAGAATTTTGAGATGGGCATCCACGTTCGAGCGCGCAATATCCAAAAGCTGGCGTTGACGCAGGACATTCATAAAGGCCTCAACAGTATCCAATCCGGCGAACTCGGCAACCTCACCCGCATGTTGGGTAGCCGATTCAACCTTTGCTTTCTGACCCGCAATCTGGCTCCACGTTCCCCATCCGTCAAACAGCAGCTGTGTCAGCGACAGCGCGCCGCGGCTATGCCACATGTTCTGATCTTTATTTGGAATACCCAGGTAATTCGTGAATTCCGGCCCTGTTTCGGCTTGCAGATTCACATTGGGAAGGTTAAGCCCTTTCGCTTGCAAAAGAACTTGCTTGGCCGCAAGGCTGTCCTGTGCGGCAACGCCATACTCGGGATTTTTCAGGATGCCCGTACTGACAGCCTCCTGAAGCGTCGTTTTATTGTCCGTTGCCACTGCTGCAAAAACTGCTGTTGACAGTGTCAGAAGTAAAACTGAAGTGGCACAATATGTGACGAATTTATTCACTTCGTTGATTCTTTTTATGGCAATATTTATGATCGTGACCCCCACAGCCTTCGATGACTGTAATTATTCACGATTAGTATTGCTCAAGCAAATGAAAATTAGTCGGGAATCGTGCAATGAATAGAGAGAATGAACAGTTGTATTATTAGATATTGCATTGAATGGCCAACTCGCTGATATTTGCATCCAGAAGTTAAATGGCAGCATATAATATGGCAATTGATGAATTTCCTCCCGTTTTTGTCATCAACCTGGAGCATTCAGCTGACAGGCGCGCTGCCATGATCACCCGTCTTGACCCGCTGCACATCAACTACACTTTCTTTAAGGCGGTAAATGGCCATGAACTGGACATTGATACACTGCCTGCTTATGCGAAAACGCGGCGCCGGCTCCTTTTCGGGCGTGATCTTTCCAAGGGTGAGATCGGTTGCCTTTTGTCTCACAAAGCGATCTACCAGCATATGGTAGATAAAAATATCGACAAAGCGATTGTCCTGGAAGACGATGTCTCAATTGAACCGGATTTTCCTCAAGTCATCAGAGAGATTATCAAGTCTCCCGTCAAATGGGATGTCATCCGTTTTCTGGCCTATGAGAAAGTACAGAAAATAGGCCGGGACATTTTTGCCCTGCCGTCAAAACCGCACGTTCTGGCGCGCATTCCGACGACATCCGGCGGCGCATACTGTTACATGATCAACCAGAAAGCCGCACGTGAGTTGTTACGCCATATGCAGAAGAATGCGCTGCCCGTCGATGCCCTTCATAGTTACGTATGGAAGACAGGCCTTGAAACTTTTATTCTGCGCCCCTCGCCCGTCTCCTCGGATCCCGATAATGACTCAACAATTGGCCGCGGGCGATTTGACAAAGGCACGCAGCTTTCCGGATGGCAGAAAACTGTTTATCCCTTCACCCGCGCCTGGCTTAAATTCTCCGAGCTGATCGGCAAGCGCCTTTCATACTGGGCCTCATGGCCACGGGATGTGCTGATGAAACGGGGGAATGATTAATGGCTATCCGTTTATACTGGTCCGGCGGCAACAGGGATGAAATCAACTTCGGTGATACGATCTCTCCCCTGATCGTGCAACACCTGTCCGGCAAGGATGTAAAATATGCCGGTATCAGCACCTGTGATGTCGCGGCCATTGGGAGCCTTCTCGACAAAATTATACCGCGCACATGGAAACGTAAACTCTATCTCAGGTTCGATAAAATACGTGTCTGGGGCAGCGGTTCATTCGGGCCGGATTTATTGCCGATGGGCCATGACCGGCTTTCTTTTGCAGCAGTGCGCGGACCCCTGACGCGTGACGGGCTCAAGCTGGATACATCGGTCCCTCTCGGCGATCCCGGGTTACTTGTGGACAGGCTTGATATAAAGGCTCAGAAGAAATATCGCTGGGGTATTATTCCGCATGTTGCCGACCGCCAGATAAGTGCTATCCAGGAATTGCAGAACAACAATGACAACGCCTGCATGATCGATCTTGCGGATCCGGATGTGCTGGCCGTTGCACGAAAAATCCGTTCCTGCGATTTTATTATTTCCACAAGCCTGCACGGTCTTATAACGGCAGATGCCTTCGCCATTCCGAATGTCTGGATGCGCGTCAGTGGAAACGTTTACGGCGGCGATTGGAAATTCCTCGACTATTTCTCAACGGTGGGCAGGACTGAAACCGCCCCCCTGCTTCTGAAAGGCATTCCCAGTTTGCGTAGCCTTGAAGACACGGCAATACATGTCGAGAAAGATCTGGTTGAAAAACTACAAAAAGATCTCGTTACCGCCTTTAAAAATATGGGGCTGTAAAAAACTATTTTTTTTCTTCGGCGGGCTGATATTTGAAATTATCAATATAGCTTTGCGGCTTCACCTTACGTACATGAGACTCGCTGACGGTATATTCAAAACCTTCCTTCTCGGCAAAAGCGATAGCGGCTTCCTTGGTCAGGAATCTGATCCGTACCTGATTAAGCGTGTCATCGGCGGCAACCCAGCCCATCAGCGGTTCCGGACGGCGTGGTGTTTCCAGTTCATATTCCAGCACCCACTCCGACGTATTGGCGCGGCCAGACTGCATAGCGTTTTTAACGGGCTTGTAAATTCTCGCTTTCATGACTGGGCTTTGCCTCCTCGCTAGAAAAGTGGTCGTGAGGGCAGTTTATAGGTAACGGCTCTCATGGTCAAATACACAGATAATAAGCGATTTATCAACGAAAATAGCCCGTTTGTAAAAGTATCTTTCGTCC
>PLXM01000254.1 GCA_003153235.1 Rhodospirillales bacterium | reverse complement strand
AATAATGAAAGCTGCGCGTAATGCGGGCGGAAATCGTGGCCCCATTGCGAGAGGCAGTGCGCTTCGTCAATCGCAAACAGCGCGAGCGGCGACTGGTCGAGCAGATCGAGGAAATCCTCCATCAGCAGTCTTTCCGGCGCGACATAGGCCATATCTATAGCGCCGCTGCGAATTCTTTCTTCCGTTTCGCGGATATGTCCCGGTGACAGGCTCGAATTGATAGCGGCGGCTTTTATGCCGAGCTGCCGCAGCGCATCGACCTGATCCTGCATCAGCGCGATNNCCCGCCGCCGTCGGCATCAGGACAAAGGCGTTTTTACCGGAGATGACATGCTCGATAACATCGGCCTGCTCTCCGCGAAAACTGTCATAGCCATAGGTTTTCCGCAGAATCTGCAGCGCCGCTTGCTGTGTTGGCGTCATGAATTGATCAGCGCGCCGACCGAACCTTTTTCTTGACGATAGCAACTGTCTTGGTTACAGGTGCCTTGGTTACGGGCTTTTTTTTCTGTACCGGTTTTTCGACCTTCTTTTTCAGGCCTTCAGGATCGACCCAGCCGATGTTCCCGTCCTTGCGGCGGTAGACCATGTTAAGACCGCTATGCTTGGGATTGCGGAACAGCAGCGCCGGCATATTGCCCAGTTCAAGACGCATCACGGCGTCTGCCACGGCAAGGGTAAGCACCTGCGTTTCCATTTCAGCAATGACCGCAGGTTCTGTTCCGCCTTCGGCTTTGTTGTCATCCGATGTCAGGGTGGTATAAGCGGCGGCGAGAACGTCAGGCTCATTCTTGCGGTGGTCGCGCAGCTTGTCTTTATAACGGCTCAGGCGTTTGCCTGCAGCCTTTGCCGCGATGTCAAAGGCTGGATACGGATCATCCGCTTCATGATGCGTTTGCAGCACAATGCCGCCGCCAACATGAATTGAAATATCCGCTTTGAACAGGTGGTTTTTTTCTTTGGAGAAAATGACCGTCGCCTCGATAGGATCGCGGAAATATTTTTTTGCGGTGTGGCTGAGTTGCTCATGAACGTGTGCACGCAGAGCATCGCCGACGTCAAGGTGTTTGCCTTTTACTATCAATTGCATGGTATTTGATGCCTTTTTGTTTAAGGGATACTACCCTTCTTTATACTCCCTCCGGCGTTAAAATCAAGTTAACGCGAGGTATAAAAGTGGCTATTTCCCTTGGTTTTTCAGGCGTCTGCGCTGGACGGAGGACGGAATTTTCATAGCTTCCCGATACTTGGCGACCGTTCTTCTGGCGATGTCGATTCCCTCCTTTTTGAGAGCTTCCACCAGATCGTCGTCCGACAGGACGGCAGCGGGATCCTCTGCGTCAAAAAGAGTTTTTAACTTGGCTTTTATAGCCTCAGACGAGAAATCTGCGCCGCCGTCCGAGCTTGAAACGCCACTAGTGAAGAAATACTTGAGTTCGAAGACGCCGCGCGGCGTGCCGATGTATTTGTTGTTGGTAACGCGGCTGACAGTACTTTCGTGCATGCCGATCACAGTGGCTATGTCCCGCAGCACCAAGGGCTTCAAAAATTCCACACCGTAGTTGAAGAAAGCTTCCTGCTGTAAAATAATTTCGCCGGCAACTTTCATGATGGTTTGTGCCCGCTGATCCATGGCGCGCACCAGCCAGTTCGCGGTATTAAGCTGTTCAGCCAGATATTCTTTGTCTTTCTTGGCCTTCGCGTTCTTATTAATCTCCGCGTAATAGGTTTGATTAACTAGTACGCGCGGCAGGGTATCGCTGTTGAGCTCCACGGCCCAGCCGCCGCCCTTGCTTTTGGGCAGGGGTTTCATAAAAACATCTGGGATGACAGTTTGAGAAATAAAGTGATCGAAGTTCAGTGCGGGCTTGGGGTTGAGCGCCTTGATCTCGCCGATCATATCTTTCAGATCCTGCTCGTCAACGCCGCACAGAGTGCGCATTTTCTTCATGTCGTGTGTGGCAAGGATATCAAGGTTTGTCAGTAGCTTTTCCATCGCCGGATCGAGCCTATTCAGCTCACGCAGCTGCAGGGCAAGACATTCGCTGAGGTTTCGCGCAAAAATACCTGCGGGGTCGAGTTGCTGCAGCTTGTGGAGAATGCCTTCAATGCGGCTGATGTCACAGCCGAGACGGTCCGCTAGTCCTTGCAGCGGTGTACGGAAGTAGCCGGACTCGTCAAGATAATCAAGCATCAGTGTGGCTATGGCGCGGTCCTTGTTGTCGGTAAAGTCCACTTGTATCTGATCAAGCAGGTGATCGCGCAGCGTGGTGGAGGCGGCCATATTATTTTCAAAACTATAGTCTGAATCTTCAAACTTCAGATTGCCGCCAGCACCGACACCGGAAAGCGTTGAGCGCGAATAATCGTAATCCTCGCTTGCACCGCCGGATTTTTCATTTTCCGAGAAGCCTTCGCCCGTATCAAGCTCCCGCTCACGGTTTCTCTCATGAACTTCGCCTGTCTCTTCTCCCGTTGCGGCGCTTGAATCCATGACAGGTGCGTCACCAGCCTCGCCGGTTTTTTCGGGGGCGGGTGAGCCTTCTTCGCGCTCAAGCAGCGGGTTCTTTTCCAATTCAGCTTCGATAAATTCGGCCAGCTCAAGATTTGAGAGCTGTAAAAGCTTGATCGCCTGCTGCAGCTGCGGCGTCATGGTCAGGGTCTGACCCTGTTTTAAATCAAGCCTTTGATTGATAGACATGGCCCCATTTTTCCCCGGTTTTCACCGAAGCTCCCTCTTGTAAGAGTAGCATTTTTACAGGAAAATGTCTAAAGGCTGAACTTTTCGCCCAGATAAACCCGACGGACATCCTTATGGGCAACGATTTCAGAGGGTTTGCCTTCCATCAGCACTTGCCCGCCATGCAGGATATAGGCACGGTCGACAATATCCAGCGTGTCGCGGACATTGTGGTCGGTAATAAGCACGCCGATATTGCGGTTTTTCAGATGCTTGACAAGGTCGCGGATGTCGCCAACTGCAATCGGATCGATACCGGCCAGCGGCTCGTCGAGCAGGATAAAGTGCGGGCGTGAAGCTAGAGCGCGGGCAATTTCCACACGGCGGCGTTCCCCGCCGGACAGGGCGATGGCGGGTGTAAGGCGCAGGTGACTGATGGAGAATTCCGCCATCAACTCTTCCAGCATATGTTCACGGCGGCTGTAATCTTCCTCAACGACCTGCAGGACGGAACGGATATTGTCTTCCACATTCAGTCCGCGGAAAATGGACGACTCTTGCGGCAGGTAACTAATTCCCATGCGCGCGCGGCGGTACATCGGCAACGTCGTGATATCACGACCATCAAGTGCGATGCTGCCGCTGTCCGCATCAATAAGTCCGGTAACGATATAGAAACAGGTCGTTTTACCGGCGCCGTTGGGGCCGAGCAACCCGACTGCTTCGCCGCGCTTCACAGTCAGCGATACGTCGCGCAATACGGGACGCTTTTTATAACGCTTCATCAGATGTTCGACGACCAGACCTTGCGGGTTGGAAACGAGTTTGGGTTCAGCTGTTTTTGTATCTGTCGTCAATTTTTCTGGCCTTCTGTTTTTTGGCTGCCCGCCGGCTTATCATTTGCGGCTTTATCTCCCGTAGGCTTGTCTTTGGGTTGTGGAAAGAACATGCCTGTTACGCGCCCGTCGGTTGAGGTATTGCCCGTCCCTGATAATTGGCTAATTCCGGTCGCCATGTCAACATCCGCGCGCGTGCCCTCCAGCCAGTTTTTATCCTGTAGGATGCGCACTTTGCCGGTCAGCACGGCTTTTTGGGTTGTAACGTCATAGACGCCGTCGTCACCGGTAGCTGTTTCGGTGGGGGTTTTAATGACGACATTGCCGTGAGAGGTAATTTTATTGGCTGCCATCTTTCCTGCATCATCTTTGGTAAAATAGGCGCTCATGGCATCAGCGGTCAGCGTATTCTCGCCCTTGGTGGCCACAGGAGACCCCACAGCGGTCATCTTATCTTCTTTACCATTGTACTCGATCCTGTCCTTTGCGGTCAGAATGCTGTCATCGGAGACTATTTTGAGATCTTTTCCTGTCAAGATAGCGTTGCCGGTTTTTACGTTATAAACGGCATGGTCGCCATAGGCTGTATAGGGCGGATCGTTAATGGTGACATGGCCGTCGGCATTCATTGTATTAATGTCAGATGAGCCGCTGCCTGTATCTGCATAGTGAGCTACCAGTATGTCGCTTTTAAGTTTTGTGGTGCCCTGTGTGGCAATAACATCCTGATGAGCTGTATAAGTTTTTTCTTTGCGGTTCCATTCAAGTGATTTGACGGCTGAAATGGTCACGGGCTTTTCGGATGAAACGGTTGGAGATGTTCCCGTCGTCGTGTCCGTTTGTGCAGCTGACTCCTCCGGAGGCACGGCAGAAAAAGCCAGGTGAGTAATGAGCAGGAGCGGGATAATGAATATTATCTTTTTCATCCGCGCGCCTTTCCTGCAGAGAGCCTGAAAAGCGTTAGTGTTGCGGGACCGCCAAAAACGACAAGATCTCCCTGATTCAATACGGTCATGTTCTGTGCTGCAATCGTGCCGATGGGCCCCTGTGCCTGTACCGGCAGGGAAGTGTGAGCCGTTTTATCTTTCAGGTTGATCTGAATAGCGGCTGTATGCATTTCATAGCCGCTGTCATGAAATACGGAGACGTCGTCCTTGAGGTCTAGTATTTCATTCTTGTGGTCAAAAGAGCCGGTTTTGGCTTTGGCCGCAACCCATGTTTTGTCCGCGAGTGTGATGTCTGCAACCGGGTTGGTAAATAGAACTGTATCGGGAGCATTATCGACACGGGACGCTTTGTCCGCCGTGACCGTATAGGGCCGCCCCTGATCGTCAATGCCTTCATATTTTGCGCCAGCCAACTCAATTTGTCCGGGGGTTGTTTTTCCCGCAGTACTGTGCTCTGCAATATCCTGCAATTGCGAATTGCCGTTTATCAGCCGCATTGTCAATATGCCGATAATCACAAGAGCTACCAGAGGTAACGTAAGCTTCAGTATCCGGACAAATAGAGAATATCCCTGCCGGAAGACGCTTAGACGTCTTGGCGCATAAGTGGTAAATCGAGGAGGAGTTCCAGGTTCTGTCACGCGAAACCTGCGCGCAGGCAATCGTGGATATGCAGCAGGCCAACGGGCTTGCCGGAAGCGTCAACCACGAGCAGGCAAGTGATACGGCGGAAAGCGTTTTTCAGGTCGTTCATGACAGCCATAGCTTCCGCAACCAGCATGTCCGGCGAGGCCGTTTTCGGCTGGCGGCTCATGATGTCTTTTGCTTTCTTCGACGGGAGGTCTGCGCTGATTTTGCGGCGGATATCGCCATCTGTAATAATACCCGTCAGCAGGCCGTTTTTATCAGTGAGGCCAATGCATCCAAAGCCTTTGGCTGTAATAATATCTATCGCTGCCGCAACGGAAACATCCTCGGAAGCAACGGGGAGCTCGTCTCCCTTATGCATGATTTCCGAGACTTTCATGAGCTGCTGTCCAAGTTTGCCGCCGGGGTGGAAGACTTTGAAGTCTTTTTCTGTGAAGCCCTTTCTCTCCAGCAGAGTGACAGCAATGGCATCGCCCATGGCCAATGTCAGCGTTGTCGAGGTTGTGGGCGCCAGACCATTCGGGCAGGCTTCGGGGCAGGGAGGCAGCAGCAGCGCGATATCGGCGCGTGTCGCCAGTGTTGATTCAGGCTTGCTGGTGATGCCGATCAGCGGAATGGCGAAGCGGCGCGTGTATTCGATCAAGTCATTCAATTCTTTGGCCTCTCCGGAATTGGAGAGCGCAAGAACGACGTCGCCGCGAACAATCATTCCCATGTCGCCATGGCTAGTCTCTGCCGGATGCACGAAGAAGGCTGGCGTGCCGGTGGAGGCGAGGGTGGCGGCAATTTTTTTGCCGACATGCCCGCTCTTACCCATACCTGTCACAATGACGCGGCCTTCAGCGGCGGAAATCATTTCTATCGCCTGTACGAAACTGTCATTCAGGAAAGCTGAAAGCTCCTGCAAAGCTTTGGCTTCCGTTTCCAGCACGCGGATAGCTGTGGCGAGCCCTTGCTTACGGCTGGCTTCGGGGAGCTTTACAATGGTCATGGCTGATGCCCTTTCATGCGGCGCCAAGGCGCAACGCGAATAGATACTTTAACAGTTATTTTTACCAAATAACGCCGACCCGTAACTAGCAGATTTTATATACTTATGTCAATATATTAACTTTTACCAGCCCGAAACATAAAAAGCCGGGACTATAGCCCGGCTTTTTACTAGAAATAGTTCCGTTATTTAGGCGGCCGGTGCTTTTGGAGCAACAACTGGCTTTACTGCCTGGACAGGTGCCTGAGCGGGAGCATTGCTATTAGCAGCCGCATCAAAACCCTTCTTGGCAGACAAGCTCTCCAGAGCTGATTTTACTTCCGGTGCTTGTGGAGCTGGCGCAGCTTGTGAAGCTACGTCGTCATTAGCAGCAGCTTTTTTCTTTTTGCCAAAAAGCAGCTTAGAACCCAGCTTGGTGCCAGCCCAAAGTGTTCTCAGACCGCCAGTTAGCGTGCCTACACCACCTGAGGCGATCATTGCTGCGCCAAGTGCGAGAGGGAGTATACCACCGGTCGCTCCAACAAGAGCGATCCCTGCAGTCAGGAGCACAGCGCCAGTTGCCAAGCCGACAAGTGGGTTCGCAAGAAACTTGTTTGTCCGTGTTTGAGCTACGGCTGGCGTTTTGCCTGCCATAGCGCTGTCAATCGTGCTGCTTACGGTACCTATTGCGCGCAGACGGGCATAAGTTCTTTGAGCTCCGACAAGTGCTGCTGCACCACCAAGCGTCACCAAACCGAGGCCGCCCGTTGTTACAGCAAGAGTAACGCCTCCGGCAACCATTACTGCAGACCATGCAGCGGATGGAAGGATAAGCGCGCCCGCCACACCCTTAATGCCTTTGACGAGAGCAGGGGGAATTTCATCTTTTACATCTGTGGTTGTTTCAGTGGTTGTTGTGTTTTCTGTGACCATGTCTCTAAATCTCCTTGTTTGGATTTTAAGTTGAGACGGCACAATAGCTGTTTGATGACATATGTCAATAAAAATATACCATAATTTATTTGACACAATGAAGTTCATATTGCATATTATTTATATACCGGTATTTACCTGATTTTTAAGGACTTTAAATCGTGCTTCAGCAGCATAAAAAACGTAACCCGCCCCGTTTTTCGGAGGTGCTGATATTTCTGAAGAGTCATTTCGGCAAAACGCCGTGGATGATTTTTGGAGCGTTTTCTTGCATGGGAGTGGCGGCCCTGTCCAACATTCTGAACCCGCTGGTCTGGGGATGGTTTGTGAATACTGCGGCTGCGGAAATTCACACAAGGAACTTTGATAAAATTTTCTGGCCGATACTTACGCTTGTGTCTTTGAGTATCCTCGCGCATATCGTCACGCGGACTGCGCATTTCATCAACTGCTATACTGACACGCGGGTGCATGCCGAGATCGCGGCTGACTCCGTTCAGTATGTTCATAGCTTCGAAACGGAGTGGCACACAAATACCTTTGCTGGTTCGATCGTTACGGCGATCAAACGCGGGAGATCAGCGGCGCACCGCTTCTTCGATACCTTCTGCTATGATTTCTGGCCAGCCATTATTGCGGTTATCGGCAGTATCATTCTCGCATGGCAAAAATCACCTGTGATTGCGATTGCACTGGTGGTCTATGCGTTGTGCTTTACGGCTTTCAGTACCTTCATCAGCCTGAAATATGTTGCTCCAAAAAATCGGATATCTGCGGATGAAGATAGCCGCCTTGGCGGCACGATTGCTGACAGTGTTACGGGCTATGCGGCTGTCAAGGCCTCGGGCGCGGAAGTGCATGAGTATAAAAGGATCAAGTTTGCTGCTAACCGTTATGCCATGGCGGCACGTACGGCATGGCTGCGCGCGAATATGCTGGCGCTGGCCCAGAATATTATTATTAATATTGGCCGTTTTGCGGCGGGGTTGATTGCGGCTTATTACTGGAGTACCGGCAAGTTTTCCGGCGGCGATGTTATGTTTGTTTTAATGAACCAGCGGGTGATGGCAGATTATCTGGATGGCATCGGAAACCGTCTACGCGACATCATAGAGTGCATCAACGATCTTGAAGAAGTTGTGACGTGGAAGAATCGAAAACCGTTGATTGCCAATCTGGCAACCGTAGATATGTCAGGCTTCCCGCGCTTTGCGCTCAAGTTCGATGATGTTACGTTCCGCTATACGGGCCAGTCAAAGAATGCCGTCGAACATTTCAATCTCGAGATTAATCCCGGCGAAAAAGTTGCGCTGGTCGGCAGGACTGGCAGCGGAAAAAGCACGCTCTTCAAGCTGCTGCACCGTTACTATCATCCGCAACACGGGACCATTAGTATTGATGGTTATGACATCACAGGCATGGATCTGCCCTCGCTGCGCCGTCAATTAGCGCTTGTGTCACAGGAGCCGGTACTTTTTCATCGCAGCCTGGCGGAGAATATTGCTTATTCTAATCCTGATGCGACGCTGGATCAGATCAAAAAAGCAGCGGCGATGGCGCAGATCGCTGACCTGATCGAGACATTGCCGTATGGCTACGAAACATTGGTGGGCGAACGGGGTATCAAGCTGTCCGGTGGTGAAAGGCAGCGTATTGCCATTGCACGCGCGCTGCTTGCCGATGCGCGGATTGTTTTGCTTGATGAAGCAACAAGTTCACTGGATAACGAGACGGAGCATCTGGTTCAGCGCGCTCTTGAGGAACTGACGCAAGGTCGTTCTGTGCTGGCGATTGCCCACCGTATATCGACCATTCAGGGCTATGACCGGATTATCGTCATGGCCAATGGGCGTGTTGTCGAGACAGGGACGCACGAACAGTTATTGCAGAAGCAGGGTTATTATGCCCGTCTGTGCCAGCAGCACGTCGACGATGATTTGCCGGAGAATGAAGCTGTCGTCGCTTAATGCGCGAAGATATCTTCTTCACCCCATCCCGCAACGTCGAGCAAGGCGCGGGAAGGAAGGAAGGAAAAGCAGGCTTTTGCAAGATCCATGCGGCCTTCGCGGACAAGCATGACATCAAGAGCCGTTCTGAGTTTGTGCAGGTATAAGACATCTGAAGCCGCATACTGAATTTGCTCCGGTGTGAGCGTCGCAGCACCCCAATCCGTTGTCTGCTGCTGTTTGTCGAGTTCTACATCCAGAAGTTCATTGCACAGCGTTTTGAGTGAGTGATGCTGTGTAAAGGTACGTGCGAGGCGTGAAGCCATTTTGGTGCAGTAGACCGGTGCTGTCAGCACATTGAGATACATCCACATCGCGGCAATATCAAACCGACCAAAATGAAATATTTTGGTGACAGCGGGATCTGCCAGAAGTTTTCTCAGATTTGGCGCAGCGTATTGGTCGGCTTGCAGCTGGACGATATGAGCGTTACCATCACCGGCAGACAATTGGACAAGACAGAGCCGGTCACGCACCGGTTTCAGCCCCATTGTCTCCGTATCAATGGCGACAGAACTACCGAAGCTAAGGTTTGCCGGAATGTCGCCTTGGTGCAGAGTAACGGCCATGACTTCTTTCTAGGAATGACTAACATCGACGTTTAATCGATATTAGTGGTGCTGGATACCAACTGTCGATAACCAGTCTCAGGGTAAAATACCCTGCTTATCAAGGAAAATACAGGGAATTTATAAGATTTAGGCCATCCTTAGAGGGCAGCTAGCTAAGATTGTAATTCTATTACAGGGGGTTAATAGACACAAAATCTCAGAATTCCCTAAAAAAATAACAGGGAA
>PLXM01000134.1 GCA_003153235.1 Rhodospirillales bacterium | reverse complement strand
CGGCATCTTTGGCATCTCCGGCATCTTTGGCATCTCCGGCATCTTTGGCGGAGTGGGAGGCGTCGGTAGCTTTAATGATTGCAGCAGTTCGTTCAGTTTCTGGGATGTCTGGTCTGCCGTTGATTCCGTAGCGGACGGCGTCGTTGTTGTTGCCCCGGTCTCTGTGGTTGTTTCGGGCTGTGCGCCAGTTTCCGTTGTTTCAGGTGTTCCTGTTTCCGTGGTTGTCTCTGCAGTTGTCTCTGGGGTTTCTTCGGTGGTTTCCTCTGGAGTTTCTTCGGGAGTTTCTTCCGGCGCATTCTTGCCTTTGAATTCCTCATCGAGCGCGTGCCACTTGGACATCCACGATGGTTTCTTCAGGGGCTTTTTTTCTTGTTCGTCGCTCATGGGCAAACTCTCCGGTCTTTGGCTTATTATCTGGATGCTGCGCTACACAATAAATGATTCGCCATAATATGTCAAAGTAAATTCCATATTATTTTATACAGCACAAGGGGCTTGCGTCGGAATTTATATATATATTTGAATTTAAACGATAAATTACGATTTCATAACAACCGCGTTTACACTGTCGGCTTGGAGAATTTCAGGCCAGCAGGCACAGGTTTTTTCTGCGCTGTTTCCATCGGCGTTGTTTTCGGCTGCGCGGTTTTCAGCTCTTCAAGTTCTTTGGTGACGGCGCCGAGTTGGCCGGTCACATCATTCACCTGCTCGCGCAATTCCTGCACAATCTCCAGTACCTTGAGGATCGCTTCTTCCGTCACGGGCGACCCGGCTTCCTTCTTTTCTGCTGCGAGAGGTTTGCCTTCAAAGGCCGTCTGATAGTATTTCAGCTGATTCTTATGTTTTAGATCCCAGTTGTTGCTTTGCATCACAGACAGCGCGTCCTCGAAACTGGCGCCGTTATCGCAAAGTTCTTTTATAACAGTTGCAGGCTGCTTGTAACCAATCGCCTGGGCCAGTATGACCCCTTTGGGCATCTGGGTGCTCGCGTCAGCACCGGCATTTAAAAGGGCTGGTATAGAATCTTCTGCAGGCCTGTAGGTTCTAACGGCATCCAGCAGGGCTTGATTCAGGAGAGTTTGCCTTTCATTCTCGGGAACGTTGGCCAGCAGATCTTCCAGCTTATCTCCCTTCTTTGCCGCTTTAAGAAGATGTTTTGGCTTTATCTTTTTTTCTTTTCCGAACATTCGTTTTTTCCTTTTATCGGCGGGGCGCAGCTGATTTCAGCGAAATCGGCTCGGGCTTTTTTTGTGATGCTTCAGGAAGCGCGGCCTTCACGGTTTCAACTTCTTTGGTAAGGGTATCGAGACGCACGGTCACATCATTCATCTGCTCGCGCAGTTCCTGCACAATTTCTAGCACCTTGAGTATCGCTTCTTCCGTTACGGGCTGGGGTGCCGCTTCTTTATTTTCCGCTGCTTGAGGCGTGCTTTCAAAGGCCTCCTGATAGGATTTCAACCGGTATGTAAATTTCAGAGTCCAGTTGTTGTTCTTCATCACAGACAGTGCGTCTTCGAAACGGGCGCCGTTATCGTAAATCTCTCTTATAACAGTTTCGGGTTGATCGTAACCAATCGCCTGGGCCAGTATGACCCCCTTTGTCAATGTCGCGGCATTCACGTCAGCGCCGGCATTTAAAAGAGCTGGTATGGAACCTTCCGCAGGCGTAGAGGTTTCAACAGCATTAAGAAGGGCCTGATTCAGGAGCTTCTGTCTGTTCTCTTCGGGAATTGTAGCCAGTACATCTTCCACTGAAGTTCTGTCCCTTGCCGCAGAGAGAAGATCGTTGGCTGTTGTCTCCTTGCTGACGGGCTCTTCATCAAGGGTCTCTATTGTCTTTTTCTTTTTTCCGAACATTCGCTTTTTCCTTGTTATTGGCGCGGCGCGGCAGATTTCAAGGCAGCCGGCACAGGTCTTTTCTGCGTCGTTTCAGGCTGCGCAGCCTTCAGATCTTTAAGATCTTTGGTGATGTCATCAACCTGCTCTCGCAGTTCCTGCACAATTTCCAGCACCTTGAGGATCGCCTCTTCCGTCACCGGCTGGGGCGCTTCTTCTGCAGCCGGTTTCCCTTCCAGTTTTTTCTGGTAGGCTTTCAGCTTGTTTTTAACCTCTTCCGCCCAGCCTTTATTGATCTCCATCAGGAAGAGGGTGTCTTCAAAGTTCGCGCCATTATCATAGAGCAGTTTTATAACGGCCGTGGGCTGCTCTTTATAAAGGGCTTTCGCGAGTATTATACCATTGCTCTCAAAAATTTTGGCATTCACCTCTGCGCCAGCTTTTATAAGGGACGTCGCAGGAACCTCAGCATTCTCTTCACAGTCAACAGCATCATGCAGGGCTTGGTTCAGGAACTTCTGCCTGTTCTCTTCGGGAACTGTCGCCAGCACATCCTCTATCGATGTGCCGTTCCTTGCTGCTGCGACAAGGTCAGCCGGTGATGTCTCTTTTACGACGGGCTCAAGGGGTATCGTCTCTTGCACTGCGGTCTGAGCGGCGGCGGTTTTCGCCTTTTTCTTTTTTCCGAACATTTGTTTTCCTTTTACCGTCTTAGCGCGGCTGATTTCGCCGTAACCGGCGCGGGATTCTTTTGCGACGCTTCAGGCTGCGCGGTTTTCAGGATTCTCACCTCTTCGGTGAGAGTGCCGAGCTGGCTGGTCACGTCGGCAACTTGTTCGTGCAGGTCGCTCACAAGCTTCTGCAGCTTGAGCAGGGCTTCCGCCGTCAGGGGCTGGTCTGTTTCTTCCTTGCAGATAACGGCTTGCGCTTTTTCTACAGGCGTTTTATCGACAGCAGTCGCGGGTTTATCCCCGAAATTTTCTCTGTAGGCGTTCAGCCTTTCTACGGTGCTGTCGGCATAACCGTTAATTTTCATTATGAAGAGAGCGTTCTTGAAGCTGGCGCCGCCTTCATAGAGCGACTTTATAACGGCGGGGGATTTCTGGTTGCTGATCGCCCGGGCAAATATAAAGCCCTTGTGGCCTTTTATTTCTGCATCCGGATCGGCGCCTGCTTTTACAAGAGCGGCCACGGGAACTTCTATATTGGGCTGATTACTGCTATATTCAATGATATGAAGAAGGGCTTCATCAAGTATGGATTGCCTGTTCTCTTCGGGGACGCTTTCAAGCAGATCGCTTATTGAGGTTCCCTTGCGTGCGGCTTTTAAAACGGCGCCGGTGGATACTTTTCCTTTTCCGAACATTTATTTTTTCCTTTTATCGGGTTGGCGCGGCTGATTTGAAAGGAGCCGGCGTAGGTCTTTTCTGCGACTGCGGTTGTTGCGCAGTCTTCACGGTTTCAACTTCTTCGGCGAGAGTATCCATCCGGCCTGTCATCTCGGTCATCTGGTCGCGCAGCTCCTGCACCAGATCCAGCACCTTGAGCAGGGCTTCTTCGGTGACGGGCGGGCTTGCGCCTTCTGTTACTGGCTGGGCTGTCTCTTGCTTGGGCGCTGTTTCTTGTCTGACTGCGGTCGCTTCTTTCTTGGGATACGCGGGAGGCGTTTTTTCAAGCTTTCTCCGGTAGGTGTCCAGCCTGTCTTTATTATCATACGTCCAATCATTCATTTGCATCAGGAACGAGGCATCTTCAAAGCTTGCACCGTAATCATAAAGCAACTTTATAACGGACGGAGGCTGGTTTTGCCTGACAGCATGGGCAAGGATGATGCCATTGAACTTGAAGATAACCGCATTCGGATCGGCACCGGCTTCCAAAAGGGCGGCAGCGGGAACTTCTGCGCTGGTTTTTTTGCTGTCAACAGCATCATACAGCGCATTGTTCAAAAGCCGCTGCCTGTTTTCTTCGGGAACCTGGGCCAGAATAGTTTCCAGCGTGCCGTTCTTTGCCGCGTTAAGAAGATCTTTGGGTTTTTTCTCTTTTCCGAACATATTTTAGGGCTCTCTTTATTTCTAACGGGTTACTACTGCGGGATACTTGCGTGCAGCCTGTTTTTCCTTCGGCGCGCGCGCAGGTTCTTCGGGCTGGGCAGCGGGTTGTTGCGCGGTGTTGAATTTTTTGGTGAGGGTGTCGAGTTGTGCCTGCATTTTCAGCATCATTTGCTTGAGCTCGCCCTCTTCCGTTGCCGGTTCACCGGTTATTTCTTCGCGGTAGGCCTTCAGCTTCCCGATGCAGGTTGCGCGCTTGTTTCCTTCATCCCAATAGGATTTGGTATTAATCCTGAGCGCGGCATCCTTGAAACTGGCGCCGTTGTCGTAGAGCAGCTTTATCACGGACGGGGGATAAGCATTGTCGATAGCTATGGCCAGTATCCTTCCCGGCGAGCCAGTAAATTCGGCATTTGCATTGGCGCCGGCTCCCAAAAGGGCGGCGATTAAAGCACTATCTTTATTATCATATGCGCCGTTAACCACGGCATACAACGTTTCATTAAGAAGCGCTTGTTTTTCCGGCGCTGGAGTTTTATCCAGAGTAAGGCTTAAGACGGTTGCCGGGTCATTTTGTCCGTCTATCAATAGATAAAACATATTTCTCACGTTCACATATTTCATGCCGAACGCGGTGTGGTTCGACAGAATGGTCTGAAGATTTTCAGGACGGCCTTCCAGAAACGCTGCGCGCGCGCCTTTGCGCAATTCTATTCTATTTACATCGTCCGCCGTCTGGTTTGCCGCGTAAAGCGCTTCCACCGTTCCATTTTTGCCGATATCGAAAGGCGTCGATATTTGTGGTGTCGGTACTTGCGGCTGTGTGTCTTTTTTCTCTTTTCCGAACATGATTCTCTGTGTCCTTTGCAGGGTGTAAACATAATACCATTACCGTAATACGTCAATTAAAATATGACAAAACATAGTATTTACCATATTGTATAAATACCCACTTATGGCGCATTTTTATTGGCATATTGTCAGGTATGGATTATATTGTGCGGATAATTCTGAATAATGAATGAGTCGAGAATATAGCCTTTAGAGTCGGAGAAGATAAAATGACAATCAGCGAAGAGTCACAAAATGCCATTTTAAGCGGCATTCAATCCGCCGCCAGCGAGATCACAGGAACAAAGGCCGCGACCGATAAACTTGAAGAAGGACTCAAGTTTCTGAAGGGGTTTTCAAAAACAGACCCCCTTACCAAAGAGAAGTTGTTTGAGTTCGAGGTCTCCCGCGGCAACACGACTTCAGCATTTGAAATTAATGTCCCGAGCGGTACAGGGAGCAATTTGAAAATAACCATCACTCCCGGCGGCGCGTATCAATTGAATGATGTCAGCAAGTCAGGCTTCTCCGGAACGGATGAGGGCGTGGCGAAGCTGCTCAATGAGATTGCCCAGCGCGCGACAAAAGAGGGAAAAATAGATTTCACCAAGGCGCCGCCGTCTTCCACGCCGCGGACGCCATCACCGTAATTTCTGGTGCCGTAGCTCGGCTACCTACGGCATAAATTGTTCTTTAATGATGCGCTCGTCCAGGTTCATTTCCGGGTCGAAGAGCAGCGAGACTTCGACGGTCTTGTCGCGCCAGATCTCGACGCTCTCGACGTCACGGATTTCAGTGAAGTCGGCGACCGCGGAAACGGGGCGTTTTCTCGCCTCGAGAACATCCAGCACAATCCGCGATGACAGCGGCAGCAGCGCGCCCCGCCAGCGGCGCGGACGGAAAGCGCTGAGCGGCGTAAGCGCCATGATGCCGGCATTGAGCGGGATGATCGGCCCGTAGGCGGAAAGGTTGTAAGCAGTAGAGCCTGCCGGCGTGGCAACGATGATGCCGTCGCAGATCAGCTCGTCAAGGCGCGTCACTTTGTCGATCTTGATGCGCAGCTTGGCCGTCTGGCGCGTTTCGCGCAGCAGCGAGACTTCGTTGATGGCGAGCGCGTCATGGGCTTTTCCCTTGGCGGTTTTCGCATGCATGCGCAGCGGGTTGATCTTGACGGCCTGCGCCTTTTTCAGGCGCTCCATCAGCTTGTCTTCGCGGTATTCGTTGAGCAGGAAGCCGACCGAGCCGCGGTTCATGCCGAACACCGGCTTCTTGTGCTTGATGCTGTCATGCAGCGCGCGTAGCATCAGCCCGTCACCGCCAACGGCCACGACGATATCCGCCTTGTTGAGAGGTGTGTTGCCGTAGCGCTTGACCAGCGAATGCTGTCCGGCTTTGGCCTTGGGCGTGTCTGCGGTGTAGAAATGTACTTTCATGTCGGGGAACCCTTGACCTTTCCGGTGCGCGGCATGTCTTTGGCGAGAGCCTCCGCGTTCTTCTCGATAGCGAAGGCGTGGTTCATCGGTCCGGCTTCGGTGTCGTAATCGCGCGCATACAGCATAGCGTGGTGCATGTAGTCGAGCCCGCG
This sequence comes from Rhodospirillales bacterium, assembly GCA_003153235.1. Classification (GTDB taxonomy): domain Bacteria; phylum Pseudomonadota; class Alphaproteobacteria; order Micavibrionales; family UBA2020; genus PALSA-926. The sequence continues at coordinate 5,110 of PLXM01000134.1, read as the reverse complement.
TTCGACGGCGGTGATAATGTCCATTTTCTGCGACAGGCTCACGGCAATGGCCGAGGCCAGCGTCGCGCCCGCGCCGAGCGTGCGTTTGGTGGCGATCATCGGGCGCTCATAAATGCGCTCGTCGCTCTCGGTCGCCAGCAGGTAGACGGCCTTGCCGCTGGCGGCCTCGCCAGCCTTCAGCAGAACGGTTTCCGCACCGAGTGTGCGCATCATGCTGGCAGCGTGGCGCATGTCGTCGATGTCGCGGATGGCCATACCGGTCAGCAGTTCCGCCTCGCGCTTTTTGGGCGTGAGCACGGTCGAGCGGATGAACAGGCGGCGCTTGAGCGTGGCGATGGCGGTTTCGTCCATAAGCTGTTCGCCGCGTCTTGCGATGATCGACGGGTCAACGACGACAGCGATGCCGTGGTCGCGGTAGCTGTCGAGCACGTCGCCGACGGCATTGACGATCTCGCTGTTCACAAGGATGCCGGTCTTGATGGCGTTGGCGCCGATGTCTTCAAGTACGACGCGCATCTGCTGCTCGACGAACCACGGCTCCAGCGTGTGCAGGTGGGCGATGCCGTTGGTGTTTTGCGACGTCACGGCGGAGACAGCGGTCATGGCGTAGCCGCCAAGCGCGAGGATGGTCTTGGTATCCGCCTGAAGGCCGGCGGCCCCGCAGGAGTCAGACTCGGCAACCGTCAGTACTTTTCCGGACATGTTCTGCTCCCCTCAGGCGCGCGCTTTGACGGCGGATTGCTTGTCTTGTTCTTCCACAAATTCGCGCAGCTCCTGCACCACGGCCTTGACGAGTTTTTCATCATCGCCTTCCGCCATGATGCGGATCAGCGGCTCGGTGCCGGATTTACGTACCAGAATGCGCCCGGTGTCGCCCATTTTCTTTTCAGCCTTGTGCAGCGCCTCGACCATCGGCTTGCTTTCAAGGGATATGGCCGACTGGTAGCGCACGTTGACCAGCAGCTGCGGCACGGCCTTGAAAACCTGGCAGACGTCGCTGACCTTCTTCTTCTCAGTCTGGCAAATGACAGCCAATACCTGCAGCGCGGCAATAAGGCCGTCGCCGGTGGTGCTGTAATCGCCGAGGATGACATGGCCGGATTGCTCGCCGCCCACGTTGTAATTGTTGGCGCGCATATGGTCGACGACGTAGCGGTCGCCCACCGGCATGCGCTTGAGATCGAGCTTGAGTGTCTTCAGGAACCGTTCGAAACCAAGATTCGACATCACGGTCGCCACCACGCCGCCGCCCTTGAGCTGGCCGTTCTTGTGCATGGAGCGCGCAATCAGCGCCATGATCTGGTCGCCGTCGACGATCCTGCCTTTTTCATCGCAGAGAATGAGGCGGTCGGCGTCGCCGTCGAGCGCGATGCCGATGTCGGCCCCTTCCGCGACGACGGTTTTCTGCAGCAGGGCAGGTGCGGTCGCGCCGCACTCCTTGTTGATGTTGGTACCGTCGGGTGAAACGCCGATGGCAACCACTTCCGCGCCGAGTTCATAGAAAATGCGCGGGGCGACTTTGTAAGCCGCGCCGTTCGCGCAGTCGACGACGATCTTCAGTCCCTCGAGGCGCAGGCCTTTGGGGAAGGTGTTCTTCACGTATTCGATATAGCGGCCCTTTTCATCTTCAAGGCGGCTGGCGCGGCCCAGATCGGCGGAGACAGCGAGTTCTTTCGAAAAGTTGTTGGCCTGCATGAGTTTTTCGATCTGCGTTTCGACGTCATCGGAGAGCTTGTAGCCGTCCGCGCCGAACAGTTTGATGCCGTTGTCCTCGAAACCGTTGTGCGAGGCGGAAATCATCACGCCGAGATCGGCACGCAAGCTGCGTGTCAGCATGGCGATTGCGGGAGTCGGCATCGGGCCGACGAGGACGACATCCATGCCCATGGAAACGAAACCCGAAGTCAGCGCGGGCTCGAGCATATAGCCGGAGAGGCGGGTGTCCTTGCCGATCACAACCTTGTGACGGTGATCGCCGCGGCGCAGCTGCAGGGCGACCGCCATGGCAACTTGCAGCGCGGTCTCGGCGGTAATCGGCGCGACATTGGCCTTGCCGCGGATGCCGTCAGTGCCAAAAAGTTTTCGGGTCATGAGGTGATCGTATCCTTTAATAATGCGCATATCATGCCGGCACTCCAAGCTCCGCCGACTGCGGTCTCATTTATATTAATGACTATATTACTGTGTAAATCCGGCAGAAACAAGTTATTAATATGTAAACTAATTAGGGGATAAAGGTATAAAATTTATTAACCAGTTGCAGCTAAAATCAAAATCTCATACAAGAGGGACCATGCAGATACACGAATTGAAAATCGGCTACAAATCCAAAGGCAGCAGCTACGAAGTTGTGATGATGTCGTATTGCGGCGCCGCGTTCAACGTGGCGGCCGAGCACAAGCAGCTCAAGGGCGAAGAGCTGGTGCGAAAAATTCTCGCCACCGTGCCGGAAGATATTGCTGCGGTGATGCGCTACAAGGACGGCAAGGAGAGCGACGGCCCGAGCGGCCAGCCCTGCTACGAGCGGGAGTTCGATACCCGCGGTGAGGCGGCCATCGTCTCGCATGTCTGCAGCCAGAACCGCCCGCGCTTCAAAAAGGGCTAAGCGCTTCTTTTAATTTATCCGTGTTTTTTGTTGTACCGTGCGACGGCGCGGAGCTTGGCGACGGTTTTCGCTGTGGCGGTGCCGGGCTTTTCGCCGTGTTTCGGGTCTGTATAAACGGTTGGCTCGTAATGCTGCTGGAAAGCGCCGACCATTTTCTCGAGGTTCTCGGCTTTATATCCGGCTTTGTTGAAAAGCTCGCGCAGCTTTTTCGGGTTGCGGGCAATGGATTTCGCGCGGAAATAATCGCGCAGCTTAGGCTGCGGCATCACGCCCATGCCTTCTTTCGCCAGTAAAGCCCACGGGAAATGATAGCCGGGGTCGTCCTTGCGGTCGGGTGCGATGTCGGAGTGGCCGATGACGTTTTGCGGCGGGATGTTGTAGCGGTTTTGAATGTCATGGCAGAGCGCGGTGACGGCGGCAAGCTGCTCCGGCGTATAGGGCTTGCGGTCGCGGTTTGAAATCTCGATGCCGATGGAGATGTCGTTCACATCGCCCGACCCTTTCCATGAGCCGACGCCGGCATGCCACGCGCGCTTGCTTTCATCAACAAGGCGGAAGATCGCGCCATCCTCGCGGATCAGGTAATGCGCGCTGACCTTGCGCAGGCTTCCGTCCTCTTGGGCGCGGGCTTTTGTCAGCGTCTCAAGCGCGTAGTCAAACGATTTACCGCCGGTGAAATGCAGCACGACCAGCGACGGCTGAACGCCCTCGGGGCGGTCATTAAAATACGGCGACGGGACGTCGGTGAAATACGGCGATGGGGCGTCGGTAAAGTTCATAGCGCAGCGCATCCTCGGGTTTTTAAAGGAAGCGCTATTTTATGGCATAATGTGATATTATGCAATCATGGAGTTGTGTCAGTAAGTGTTTGAATTACTAAACGCTTCTCGGTTCCACAAGGCGATGCGCAATCGCACTCATCGACGACAGTGCAGCGAGAAGCACATCGGCAGCCGGGGCAAATGAGCGCCCATCGCCATTATCTCTATCGTTTATCAGGCTGTGTAAGCATTTTTTGGGGATCAAGCGCAACACCGCGCACGATTTGTCCCGCTTTCCCAATCGGCTGTACTTGCTTGCCGTCAACAATAATGTCGAGGCCGCCGGCATTGGCCGTGTCGAGGGTAAGGCCCGGCTGGTCAGGTACTGGGTACTGTTCACCTGGCCGCAGAACCTTCCTGTAAAGAACATTCAACTGGGTATCCATTACCTGAATCCAGCTAGCCTGCGTAGCCTTTAGCGTGATGCGGCTTTTGCCCTTAGTTATATTGGTGATATCGCCAAAAGCATCCTTACTTTCTTTACCCTGACCCGCTAAGGCCTCATGTTGAGGGGGCTGCAGTATCTGGTTGACGGGCGGTTGTACCGAGTTGAGAGATTGTTGCAGAGTATCAAAGTGAGAAGACAATAGATCGCCCATAAAGAAAACGGCAGCAGAAATAACAATAGGAAACCCGATAGCTCCTCCAAAAAGCCAATAGCGAAGGGAATTACCCTTGTAGTCAGGTCTTTCCGATGGGGGCCCGAAGCAATTTTCTCCTTCATCGCCTCTGCGTGTCATCCAGGCAAAAAGCTGGACTATGCAGATAAGATTGATGAGGCCAACGACAGCTATTGGCAATAAGGGGAAGGAGGTAAGAAGTATTGGAAGAAACTGGATTGACTGGAACCATCCAGATTTTCCTATATCGTGCAGGCGCTTTGCCTGTACGCAGATGCTTGGCCAAAGTAAAACAAGCCCTATCCAATCTGTTAGGAATGGAGCTGGCTCACGCCCATGAAGCTGCTCCAATACCCCTAGAATTGCGCCCAGCACTATTGGCAGCAGAAAGCAGGCGACCCACTCACGTCGCGTAATGCGTCCTTTAGGAGAAAGGAAAAGAAACTTTAAATAAGAAAAATTCATAAAAGGATATCCTGCTGTCTCATTCATGAACGCTCTCTGAATATAAAACTGTAGAAGCAGTTAGACGCTTCTCGGCTCCGGAGCGCCGAGGTCGACGCCGCCCGCGGTGGGGACGGAGCCCGACTTGCCCTTCTTTCTGGCAGCGGTGCCATCGTTGTCGCTATCGCCGCGCTGCAGCTTCTCGCCTTTCAATACCAGAGGGATCTCGTCGCCGTCGAGCGTTTCGTATTCGAGCAGCGCCTTGGCGAGCGTCTCCAGCTCGCTGCGGTAGTTGGTGAGGGTTTCCTTCGCGCGGTCGTAGGCATGTTCGACGATGCGCCTGATTTCGCCGTCGACCTTGTTGGCCGTTTCGGCGGACATGTTCTTCTGCTGGCCCATCGAGTAGCCGAGGAACACTTCCTCGCGGTCGGAGCCGTAGTTGATNNTCCGTCGCCATCTTGATGTCGGAGGAGGCGCCGGTGGTGACTTTGTCCGGTCCGAAGATCATCTCTTCGGCAATGCGTCCGCCCATAGCGACGGCGAGGTCGGCGTGGAGTTTTTCCTTGCTCATCGAGATGCGGTCGCCTTCGGGTAAGCGCATCACCATGCCGAGCGCGCGG
>PLXM01000250.1 GCA_003153235.1 Rhodospirillales bacterium | reverse complement strand
GCGCGGGTCAGCTTCATCCGCTTGCCGATAATATCGGACAAGGGAACGCGCGCGCGCAGTTCATCCTTAAAAGCATCGGGCAGGGACATGGGTGGAAAATAGTATAAATTATGGCTTAAAGGCAAGCCGATTCAGGCTTATTAATATTAATGGCGGCCTATTATTCTTTTATCGAAAGCGGGCACGGGCTTTGGCGCTGTTTCCTGCTTTGCTTTTGCGGTTTTTGCTTTTTGCGGAAGCGCGGGAGGCTTGCCGCCCAGCTCAATAAGTTTATCACGCATAAACTCAAGTGACTCCGGATCAAGTTGGGAGAAGGGGATAGCGCGGTTGATAGACCCATCCTTACTGTCCTGTAATACCATATGTCTCGCAAGAAAGTCATAAATATTAACCGCTTTATGACTGCTATAATAACCCTCTGCAGTGTATGCGAGCGTAATAGGGTTAAGCATCCTGAAACACTCTTCAGTAATACCGGCAGTATTGAAATCTTCTTTTAATCCCATATTTTATCTCCTTTAAATTTTGCCATAAACCTTAGTTAAGGTAACTGATTCTAATAGTTATGTCAACAAAAAAAAAAACTAAATTACATCAGCTATTCTATCAGCTTTGATTCTGTCGAATTATTCAAACCATTGGCAGCCCAGAGCCACCGATAACTCATTGATTTTCATATAATTAATGGCTTGTTAATAATTTTTTAATAAATGGTTGAATTCTTATGATATTTCAATTATAGTCATGACAGGTGAAAGTTCTGTCTTTTTCAGGCGTACCGCCTTCGAGAATAGAGATCAGAATTTTGTATCCCGATGAAATTGCAGAATTTTCTGCATGAAAACGAGGTTTGGAATGACAAAAATTACAAAAGCAAAAGCGGCTCCAAAGGCAAAAAAACCTGCTGCAGTTAAAGCTGCACCTGCAAAGAAAATTGTAAGTGGCGTTAAAGTAACGCTAAAGGGCAACAAGACGACTGTCAGGGTTACCCCGCAGCAGCAAAAGAAGCCTGCTCCTCTGAAAGCCAAGATTGCAGAAGTCGCAGTGCCGAAAGTTGTCGCACCGGCTCCCGCTGTTGAAAAGAAGATTGAGAAGCTCGATTTCGTAGCGGGTGACTTTGTCGTATATCCGGCGCATGGCGTCGGGCAAGTTGAAGGCGTTGAAGTGCAGACGATTGCCGGCATGTCGATTACCCTTTACACCATTTGTTTCGAAAAAGACCGCATGCGCCTCAAGCTGCCGGTCACTAAAGTAAAAGCTTCCGGTTTGCGCAAGCTGTCTTCCAAAGACCGTCTGAAGGACGCACTGGCTACTTTACAGGGACGTTCTCAGGTGCGCCGTATTATGTGGAGCCGTCGTGCTCAGGAATACGAAGCAAAAATCAACTCCGGTGACCCTGTTTCCATTGCGGAAGTTCTCCGTGATCTGAAAAAGGCGGGCGATCAGGGTGAACAATCCTATAGCGAACGCCAGATCTATCAGGCTGCACTGGCGCGCTTGGCGCGCGAAGTTGCTGCCATCGAGAAGATCGACGAGAAAAAGGCCGCTGAAAAGCTTGAAGCCGTCTTATCCAACGTCGCTTAACCAAATATAATGGCAAAGAAATGCCGGACCCTTTTGGGATGCCGTCGTTTTCTGTCTTCATTTCTCTATCCATGTTGTGTTAATGGTGGAGAATGAGGAATATGAGCCGTGCATTCTTTCTGACATTGACACTGCTGCTGCTGATGCTGGCGATGCCGGTGCGCGCGCAGGATTATGATGCGCCTACAAATCCTGAGGACCTGAATGTCATTGATGGGGGCACGGTCAAGGAAGTTCTCAAATCGGATATGATCATGCTGGATAACAACAAGCGTTACAGGCTTGATAACATACTCGTGCCGCCCTATGAGGCCGCGGCGGCTATAGATGAGTTGAATCACGAGTTTCTGAATAAAAAAGTGACTGTTTTCACATACCATGACCTGAATAATAACCTCGACAGGTATGGCGTGCCGCTCGCGCACATTGTGACTGATAACGACGAATGGATGCAGGGAGATCTTGTTGCGAAGGGGGTTGCATGGGCCTTCAGTTCTGAAACAAGTGAAGAAATGGCCGATGTCCTCAAGCACATAGAAGAGAAGGCGCGCAATCAGAAAGCCGGATTTTGGAAGGATCCTGCCTATGCAGTCAAAGTGCCTGATAATGTGGGAGACTACATAAACACCTATCAGATCGTTCAGGGAAAAGTACTTGCCGTATTTGTGAGTTCTCACGGTGTATTTTTCAACTTTGGCAGAGACTGGAAGACTGATTTCACGATTAAAGCCCCTTATAAAATTACAAACTGGTTTGCAATAAGAGATAAGAATATGCGTGTTAAAGACATGAACCCTCAAGACTGGAAAGATAAGGTTGTACGTGTTCGCGGCATGGTGATAGAGAACAACGGACCGATGATTGAGCTTACCCACAAGGAACAGATTGATATCATTTCCAAAGATGGAAAGTGATTCACGCTTGGTGCTTTATCCGCAGTTAAGCCCTTTTGCCAGCGGCTATCTCAAGGCAGATGATATTCATACGCTCTACTATGAGCAGTCCGGCAACCCGAAGGGCATCCCGGTTGTTTTTCTGCATGGCGGGCCTGGCGCGGGATCGCAGCCCAAGCATCGCCAGTTTTTTGACCCGAAGCATTACCGGATCATTATCTTTGACCAGCGCGGCGCCGGGAATTCCACGCCGCGCGGGGAGTTGCGGCAGAACACGACGGCGCATCTTGTTTCAGATATTGAAATGCTGCGGGAGCATCTCGGGATCAGCCGCTGGCATGTTTTCGGCGGATCGTGGGGAAGCACGTTGGCCATGACCTATGCCATACAGCATCCGGAGCGCGTTCTCAGCATGACACTGCGTGGTATCTTTATGATGCGGCAGAGCGAGATGCAACATTTCCTCTATGGCATGCGCTCCATTTTTCCGGAAGCGTGGGAGAATTTTGTAGCGCCTTTATCTATGGCAGAGCGGGAGGATGTTCTCGGTACCTATTACCGGCTTCTCACCCATCCGGATCAGTCTGTCCATCTCCCGGCGGCGGAGAGATGGAGCGGTTATGAGTCTGCTTGCCTGCGCCTGATCCCCGAAAAACCTGAAGCCGCTAAAGCTGTCGACGTTCAGGATGTTTCCGGTCATGCCTATGCGATCGCACGGCTCGAGTGCCATTATTTCGTCCACAATAGGTTTCAGCCCGATGATTACTTGCTAAAAAATATTCACAAAATCCGGCATATTCCCTGCGTGATCGTGCAAGGGCGTTATGACATTGTGTGCCCGCCGGTGACGGCGTACGAACTTCATCAGCATTGGCCTGAAGCGCGATTTATCATAGTACCGGATGCGGGGCATTCCGCTTCCGAACCAGGAATTGTGAGCGAACTCGTTAAAGCAACGAACACCTTCCGTACCATAAAACCATAGTTTCCCCTTGCTAGAAAAAGTAACTCCCTGCATAGTAAAAGCAGGGAGACTACAAGGAGTTAGCTGTCGTGAATGTAAAAATTTCTTCTATTATTACCAGCACGTCACTTTTATTATTTTGTTCTGTCAGTGTGGCCGCTCTTGCAGACGGCATGCCGTTTGAAGAGCCAAAACCGCAGCAGATTTTAACGCCAATTGATAAATCACTGAATAATGGGGCAGCCCAGCCTGTGGCAGCTCCGGCAGCACAGGCGGAAGTGCCGCTGCCGCCTGTCCCTGAATCACGTGTGGTTGATGTCCAGCCGAATACGTCTTTCTTCGGTCTGAGCGTTGGCGAATATGACCCTTTTTCACGGACAGGCAGATCGACCGCCTTCAATGCCGAATGGCAGCCGGGTTTAAAGATTGTCGGCACTCTGCAGCCTCTCTTTGGCGCGATGGTGACAACGAAAGGTTCCATGCTGGGTTATGGCGGTCTTGGCGTTCCTTTTAACATCACTGACCATGTTTTCCTGATGCCGTCCGTTGCGGTTGCAGCTTATAAAGGCGGCAGCGATCTGGATCTCGGCAGGAATATTGTCGAACGGATCGGCACTGAATTGGCCTACCAGTTTGATGATAAAAGCAGACTGGGCCTGAACTTCGATGTGCTGACGAATAACATGTCATTGCAGCATAATGAACGCACGGAAATGGTGGCTCTGACCTATACGATGCCGTTTAGCGTGCCGTCTTCCGGCGCTGCAGAACCTGAACATGCAGCGGTCTTGACAACAACGCCGCCTGCGTCGGTAACAGTGGCTCCGGCTCCTGTAGTATCTGCACCAACTCCTGCGGCATCTGCACCAGCTTATGTACCGGCTGCGCCTGCTCCGGTTGCGGCAGCCCCTTCAGCGCCAGCTCCTGCACCAGCTGCGGCACCGGCACCGGCACCGACGCCTGCTCCAACTCCAGCGCCAGCAGAGAAGCCAGCACCGCATGAACTCCCCTAAAACTCTTGATAGTTTGTCCTGCAAGGACAAAGTTGTTTTGCTGCGCGCCGATTTGAACGTGCCGATGCAGAACGGGCAGGTGAGCGATATGACCCGCATCACCCGGCTTTTGCCTACCATCCGCGAGATTTCATCCAAGGGCGGGAAGGTTGTTCTGCTGTCACATTTTGGACGTCCGAAGGGCAAGGATGCGTCTCTTTCCCTCGAGCCTATCGGCAAAGCGATCGCCCAGGTGCTGGGCAAACCCGTTGCCTTTGCGAATGACTGCATTGGGGATGTGCCCAAGGCCGCTATTGCAAAAATGAAAGCCGGCGATGTTCTGCTCCTCGAAAACGTGCGCTTTTATCCTGAAGAAGAAAAAGACGATGTGGCTTTTGCCAAGAAGATCGCGTCGCTGGGGGATGTTTACGTGAACGATGCTTTCTCTGCTGCGCACCGTGCTCATGCCACAACGCATGGACTGGCCAAGCTTATGCCTGCCTATGCGGGACGGCTGATGGAGGCTGAATTGCAGGCGCTGGGCAAGGCGCTGGAACATCCGGAGCGCCCTGTCGTCGCACTTGTCGGCGGCTCGAAGATTTCAACCAAGCTGGACCTGCTCAACAATCTCGTCACCAGGATCGATGTCCTTGTTCTCGGCGGCGGCATGGCCAATACGTTTTTACATGCCCTCGGTACGCCGGTCGGCAAATCCCTGTGCGAGAAAGACATGGCGGCTCAGGCGCTCAAAATCATAGAAATTGCTGACGAACATAACTGCAAAATCATCCTGCCTGTTGATGGCGTGATTGCAAAAGAATTCAAGGCCGGTGCCGCTACTGAAACAGTCGGCATCGACAGCATTCCGCCCGACGGTATGATGCTGGATATCGGCATGAATTCTGTCGCTGTTATTGCGGATGAACTTGCCCTCTCTAAAACAGTGCTCTGGAACGGTCCGCTCGGCGCCTTTGAGATTCCGCCCTTCGATGCCGGAACGACAGCGCTGGCAAAAGTGGTTGCCGACCTGACGGCGCAGAAAAAACTTGTCAGTGTTGCCGGCGGCGGCGATACCGTTTCCGCCCTGGCCCATGCTGGCGTTGACGATAAAATGACTTACGTTTCCACCGCGGGCGGGGCCTTCCTCGAATGGCTTGAGGGCAAGGAATTGCCCGGCGTTCAGGCGCTCAAGGACAACGTCGCGCAGTGCGCCTGATTCAGACCGGCGGTCTTTGATACGTAACAACCGCGTCAGCATCAAAGGGCTTGACCATCGCCAGAATTTTATCCGTCGCGTCTTTGAGTTTCTTCTCGTCAATCGAGCGCAGCACGAGGCTTAAACTCGGGTCGCCGTTGATCGATATTGGATAGCTGCCGATCTCGACGTCCGGATATTGCTTCTGGATGTTTTCCATTTCAATGGCGATATCCCCTTCGCGCAGGGCGCCGGTGACGGTGTTCGAGAGCATAGGCACACCATGCGCCAGCGAGGGCTCTATCTTCAGGAACATCGCCTGCATGATTTTCGGCACGCCGGCCATCACGAATACATTCTTTATTTTAAAACCGGGCGCGGCGGAAACCGGATTATCGATGAGCGATGCGCCGTCAGGGATGCGTGCCATGCGCAGGCGGCCTTCATTCAGTCCGATGCCTTTGGGAGCGTAGTAGTCGGCGAGGCGCTGTTTGGCCTCGGGATTGATCTCGAGCTTGACGCCAAAGGCTTTGGCCATGCACTCGGCCGTGATGTCGTCGTGCGTAGGGCCGATGCCGCCGGTGGAGAAAACGTAATCATATGTTTCACTGAGCGCGCGGACGGCGTTGACAACGGCCGCTTCTTCATCGCGCACAACCCGCACTTCGGCCAGCTTGATGCCGCGCAAATTCAGCCTGTCAGCGATAAACTGGATGTTCACATCCTGCGTCCTGCCGGAGAGTATTTCGTTGCCGACGATCAGGATAGCGGCGCGAGCTGTCATTTATGCACAACGACCAGTCTCATGAAAGGAGACCAGGTGAAGAAGCTTTTCTCGACTTTCAGCCCGTGACGGCCCAGCAGCAGCTCCATGCCCTTCCTTGAGAGATAGCAGAAGTTGATGGGCGGATCGACAAAAGCCCAGTTGGCAAAATTTGCCGGCAGACGCAGGTGGTTGCCATCCGGCTCGCGTATAAAAATCTTGCCGCCATGGGCAAGGATCTTGGACAGGGCCGCCGTGTAGCCTTCAGGATCGGGCTGCTCGCAGTAGCCTTCGTTGACGTATATGAATTCCGCCTGTTCATTTTTTTCGGCATAGGCTTGCGCGGTGCTGTGCTCAAAAAGGGCTGGATCGTATTTGTCCTTGGCGAAGGCAGTAAAGAAATCGTGGGAGTCGATGCCGTGCGCCTGAAACCCGAGATCCTTCGCGGCCATGACGCCATAGCCTTGCCGTGCGCATGTATCCAGAAAACGCCGGCCCACATGATCATCGGTCACTTTTTTGAGGGTCTTTTTGATCTCGTTTATTTTTGCCTGCGGGTTCGGCACATGGATGGCTTCAGGCTGGATGTCGCCGTAAAACTTATCAATGACTACCTGAATGGGCCAGGGCTCTGTCACGATCGATCCGCAGGCCTTGCAGGCTGCAAATTTGTAGCCATTCCTCTCGCCCATAGGATAGGGGACGAAAGGCTGTAGGCAGATCCTGCAGGGATTTGGCGTTTCGGGCATTCTTAGCTCAGGCTTTTTGACACAATTTCATAAACATCGTTGGAGATGTCTTTCTCAGACAGAATGCGTTTTAATTCATTTTCCATCAAGTTCTTTCTGAGGGAGTCGTATTTCCGCCATTGCCGGATAGGGGTCAGCAGGCGGGCGGCTGTCGAGGGGTTGATGCTGTTCAGGCGCACCACAGTCTCTGCCAGAAGCCTGTATCCCGCGCCATCCGCACGGTGGAACCACTTCATGTTGCCCGCCGCAAAGCTGCCGATGAGGGAGCGCAGGCGGTTAGGATTTTTATAGGTAAAATCCGGGTGCTGCAGGAGGCGGGTGACGATTTCCGGCGCATCCTGCCTGTCAGCGATGGCCTGCAGGCTGAACCATTTATCCAGCACCAGCGGGTCATGCTTCCAGGTTTTGTAGAAATCCTCGAAGGCGAAGGTGCTGGCCTCGGTTTTGGAATCCGTCAGGATGGCGAGCGCGGCCACCTTGTCTGTCATGTTCTTCGACGTTTTGTATTGCTCGAGCGCAATGTCCACAGACAGCGCTTCGTCCGCCGCCTGAATATAACGCAGCGCGGTGTTTTTCAGGCGCCGTTTGCCGACGGCTTCGGGCGAGACGCTGTAGGCGCCCGTATCTGTATTCTGCACATACAGCTTTTTGAACTCGGCGAGATATTTTTTGCCGATACTGCCAACGATGAGTTTGCGGGAAGCGTGAATACCATCAACATCGACAACGTCCATCAGCTGCGCCAGATAGTTCTCGGACGGCAGGGTCAAAGCCTTGGCGATCAGGGCTTTATCCGCCTTGGTGTCGGTGATCAGCTTGTGGAAGGCGGTGTAGAGCGCATCCGGCAGGGTTCTTGGCTTGCTCAAAATCAGCCGCTGCAGGTAAGTCTGCCCCGCATCCCAGCGGTTAAAACCGTCGGAGTCATGCGCCATCAGAAACAGCAGGTTATCGTCTGTCAGGTCAGTCGTCAGCTTCACCGGCGCGGAGAACTGGCGCAGGATGGAAGGCACGGGCTTCTCCGCGATATTTTCGAAGAAGAAGCTTTCCTGCTTTGATTTCAGGTGCAGTGTGCGGGTTTTTTCGGGCAGCAGATCCTGACCGTTTTTGCCCAGCAATCCCGTCAGCACAGGTATGTGCATCGGCTTCTTGTTCGTCTGTCCCGGTGTGTCGGGAATTTTCTGCGCCAGCGTCAGGATGTAGATTTTCCGGGCGGCATCGTAGCTGTCCTTCGCCGTGATTTCCGGCGTGCCGGCCTGACTGTACCACAGTTTGAACTGGCTGAGATCGATGCCCGAAGCATCCTGCATGCATTGCACGAAATCATCGCAGGTGACGGCCTGCCCATCATGCCGCTGGAAGTAGAGGTCCGTGCCCTTGCGGTAATTCTCAGGCCCCAGCAGCGTGTGCATCATGCGGATGACTTCCGCGCCCTTTTCGTAGACGGTGGCGGTGTAGAAATTATTGATCTCGATGTAATTGTCGGGGCGGATGGGGTGCGCGATCGGGCCGCCGTCCTCGGCGAACTGCACGCTGCGCAGGCCGTCCACATCATCGATGCGCCCGACATCCTGCGAGTTCATGTCGGCGGAGAAGCTCTGGTCGCGGAAGACNNGGTTGCCGGTCCAGTTGTGGAAGTATTCATGCGCCACAACGCCTTCGATGGCGAGATAGTCGTTATCCGTCGCGGTTTCGGGGCGGGCGAGCACGAGCTTGGCGTTGAAGATGTTGAGGCTCTTGTTTTCCATCGCGCCGAAGTTGAAGTCGTTGACGGCGACGATGTTGAAAATATCGAGGTCGTATTCGCGGCCATATTTCTCTTCATCCCACTCCATCGCGTGCTTGAGGGACTGCATGGCGTGCGCGCATTTGTCCTCATTGCCTTTGTTGACGTAGATGTAAAGGTCAACTTTGCGCCCGCTCATGGTGGTGAAGGTGTCGTGGACATGAGCGAGGCTTCCGGCGACCAGCGCGAAGAGGTAGCAGGGCTTGACGAACGGGTCTTCCCAGACGGCGAAATGCCGCCCGCCGCCCAGCTCGCCTTTTTCGATGCAGTTGCCGTTGGAGAGCAGCACGGGGCATTTATTTTTGTCCGCCTCGATGCGTGTGGTGAACTTGGTCATCACGTCCGAGCGGTCGAGGTAATAGGTGATCTTGCGGAATCCTTCCGGCTCGCACTGCGTGCAGTAGTTGCCGCTGGAGCTGTAGAGGCCCTCGAGTGCGGTATTCTTCTCGGGGAAAATCTCGGTCACGATATCGAGCGTGAACTTGTCCGGCACGTCGGAGATGGTGAGCGTGTCGGCGTCCGCCACATAGCGGTTGGAGGACAGCGCCTCGCCGTTCATGGCGACGGATTTCAGGCCGAGGTTCTGCCCGTCGAGCACGAGATTTTTGGCCGCCGCATTGACGCGCTCGAAAACCGTTTTCGCCCTGACCGTCGTTGCGCCATCACGAATATCGAAGGTGAGGTGGATGCTGCCGATTTTGAAATCGGGCTTCTTGTAGTCCTTCAGGTATTTCGGCTGCGGCGCGTTTTCTGTACGAAACATGGAGGTTCTCCGTTGTCATAAGGCATGGACGAGAGCTGCGAACGTAACGTGTGGAATCTACCACAAACGCGGGGAAACAAGAATAGGCCTATAAACCACTTATTGTCATTCTGATGTGAAGGGTTAGAATCGCTTAAGAAAAAGAAAGCTAATGATTTCTCGGTCGGTTAAAATATTGACTAAATTATTTGGGGCTGCCTTGATTGGCATGGCTGTACTTTTTGGTATAGGCAGATGGAAGAAAACTAAATGAGAATTATTGCGATTCTGATTATTCTTTTAATCATTCACGTGCCTGCTTTGGCGGTAGATCAACAGACAAGAGAACCCAGTTCATCCAGTTACTGGCAGTCCTTTTGTCAGGCTTGCTCAGAGGGACACTATAAGCTCCATGACAGCATTAGAAAACTGTCTCCGAACGCTGAAAGAGACTTGGCTGACGGTGATGAGGCATGGAAATGTGGAGACCGTGATGAGGCTTTAAAGATTTTGTTACCGCTTGCCAATAATGGAAACGCTGTGGCTCAATATGAGGTCGCTATGTTGTACGATCACGGTTCTCAGCAAGATGACGAAAAGGCTCTCGCACTATTTCACAAGTCATCGAACCAACGAAATCCTAATGCAGAGTATATGTTGTTCATGCGTTATGTATCGGGCTCAGGGATAAAACATGATCCCGCTGAAGGCTTGCGGTTGCTGCGTGATTCCGCTGAGCAGGATCATGATGCTTCACAATTTTTTCTATGCGATCTTTATCGAAATGGGCCGCAAGCAGTAAATGCCCAATACTGGGGAAAATTGGAGGTTGATATTCCTGAAGCAATGAAATGGTGCCAAAGATCGGCAGAACACGGAGTTCATGAGGCACAGGAAGAGCTTGGCAAGATGTATATGGAGGGCATTGGATTTCCACAGATCTTTTCTGAAGCATACTTTTGGTTTTCAGTTGCTTCTGACCAGAATCCATTTCCTCCCATTATCCAGCGTGATGCTGCCGCCACTCATTTAACCTCCCAGCAGATTGCAGAGCTGAAGCAACGTGTGAAAGAATGGAAGCCCGTTACTTCAAAATATGGCGTTGCTGTAACCTGTCCTTGACGGCAAAAGAAGCTCCGTAGTTTATCTTGAGAAAACCATCCTATATGTCTTATCAAATACGGACAAATACGAGCAAATGCGCGCTGAATACGGTCAAATACGGACATAATTTTTTGTGCGAAAAACGCCCATTTTTATTGACTTTTTGCGCGTTTTATAGCATGATAAAATCTGCTCTTGCGGTGGAATGATTCCATCCCTGTGCAGCACAAAAAGGACTCATCTGGCGGACACCGCCCTTGCATGTAAAACATGCACAGCAAGATGGGTCCTTTTTTATTCTTAGCCCTTTTGTTTTGGGCGATGAAAGGAGGAAAACAATCAATATTTGAAAGTCAGCACTATCCTCGCCCTGCCGCATCTATAGCCTGGGGACACATGCTATAGATCAGGCGCCGGAAGGAGACCGGCGTGCGGCATATGCGGGACAGAGCAGACTGGCTGCAAATATCCGGCTACTCGGCGTGTCATTTCCGCATGGACGAAGGGTTATTGAACAAGTAAATATTTTTTCCGGGGGGTGGTTTGCGCGCGGGTTATTGCAGCAACAGAAATCTACGCGCCCGCAGGAAGGCCGCGTGAACTTCGGGATTGCTTGCGGGCAGGTTTTCCGGGGGCGGGGGGTTGAAAGAGGGCCGTGGCTTTCTGCCAATCTTTAAGCGGAACGAGATCTGTGGAAGGTTCTTTACGCGGCACAGGTCTCCCCTCGCTGACGGCTTTGAAAATTTCCTTCAGCAGCCACGCGGAAATGACGGCGGGCTTTTTCTTGTCAGCGTCGTCGTTGCCGTGGCTCCAATAGGATTTTCCGTCCCATTCATGACCGGGCTGTTGGGCATGGGCCATGCCTTTACTGCCGATGGGAAGGCAGTATTTATCTTTATAGACGGGCAAGACAGACCACCTTCTTATTTTTAGCGGTCCTGTTCTCTTGATCAATTCATCATAACCAAGGTTTCCCTTATAGGATTCTTTCAACGCTGCCTTATAGTATCTTTTAAAGAAGCCGTTACGGCTGCGATTGAANNACTGTTTTCGATTCTATATCCAGATGCGCATGATCCAGGTCGGCGAAGAAATGCTGGTCATAGTTGCCCTGCAGGGAGATCAGGATTTTTGCAGCGTCGATTTGCAGCCAGATGACGCTATCATAGCCGCTACGCCAGTACGGATTTGTTTCCGGTCTGTTGTAAAGCTCTTCTTTATCGTATTCGGGGATGGAGCGGAGGTCCTTGAGGTGGACATTCGTCATGCTGTCTTCGAGCATGGTTTTAAGATAGCTCCATTGCTTTTCCGTCAGTCGTTTTGAATCGAACCAGAAGTCGATGTCGGCATCGGGATGCTGGATTCCGGCTTCACGGACATTCTCGATATATTCGGGCGGCAGCGGCTGACGGATAGAGCCATCCTCGGGATCCGGCTTTGGCGGCAGGTCAAGATTGATCCACAGGAAGTTGAGGACTTGTGTCGGTTTCTTTTTTGATGGTTCCATGCCTTTTCCCCATACATAGTAATTTGATTATATATATACTGAATTATTATGTCAAACAATGATATATGATTTTTTAAAAATATTAATTATATCAATATGTTAACATGGAAGAGGGGGATAGGGCTTATCAGCGTTTGCAGGACGCGAAATCCACAAACTGCTCGAACAGCCCCAGCCGTTTATCCAGCGCGGCCATCGTCTTGGCGTGGTCGCGGGTGGTGTCTTTGAGGAAGGTGTCGACGATTGTCGCATAGAGGACGCCGAACGCCGCCACATGCTGCGGGTGCGCGGGCGCCTTGGCCAGTTTCAGCAGGCGCGACATCGTCCGCCAGAACAGGCGGGCAAATTCCGGAATAGCTTTCGGGTCATGACGGAATTCTTTGGGCAGGGCGGCGAAAGTCTTTTTATGCGGCGCCGCAAGATCGATCCGCGTCATCATGATTTCAAACAGATTATCCCGCCAGTTGTCGCCGAGGCGGCGCTTGACATCACGCGCCGTCTGCTCCTCGATCTTCTTCAGCAGCGCAGCCGCCTTGGCCAGCGTCGCGCCAGTTGTTTTGCCTCCGGCTTTACCGGTTCTTTTCGTATGGTCTGCTTTGCGTTTTTGTGCCATGTTAGTTGTACAAATAGCAGGGGTTTTCAATATGAGCAAAGGTAATTTGGACGTCGTCGGCATCGGCAATGCGATTGTGGATGTGTTATCAAAAACGGAAGACGCTTTTTTGCAGGATAACGGCATAAGCAAAGGCACGATGACGCTGATCGAGGCGGGGCAGGCCGAGGAGCTTTATGCCAAAATGGGACCGGCGATGGAAGTCTCCGGCGGCTCGGCGGCCAATACGATCGCGGCGCTGGCATCGCTTGGCAGCAAGGCGGGCTATATCGGCAAGGTCGCCCACGACCAGCTGGGCGCGGTTTTCCGCCACGATATCCGTGCGGCGGGCGTAACGTTCGAAACCGCGCCTCTGGTCAAGGGCGTGCCGACGGCGCGCTGCATGATCCTGATCACGCCGGATGCGCAACGCACCATGAGCACATATCTCGGCGCGTGCGTCTACCTCTCGGCTGAAGATCTTGATGAAGAGATGATCTCGGGCGCGCAGGTGACATACCTTGAAGGATATTTATTCGACCGCGACAACGCCAAGCGCGCCTTCTACAAGGCGGCGCAGATGGCGCACAAGGCGCATAAAAAAGTTGCGCTCACATTGTCCGACCCGTTCTGCGTTGACCGTCACCGCGACGCGTTCCTTGATCTGGTGAAAGATCATGTGGACATTCTCTTTGCTAACGAGGCGGAAATTATGTCGCTCTACAAGGCGAAAGATTTTGAAGCGGCTGTGGCGCAGGCGCGCCCGCACTGTGAGCTGAGCGTCATTACACGCAGCGAGAAGGGGTCTGTTGTCATCAGCACCGATGGCATCACTGAAATCAAAGCCGAGCCTGTCAAAGAGGTTGTGGATACGACGGGCGCAGGGGATTTGTACGCGGCGGGCTTCCTGCATGGCTACACGCGGCAGAAGCCCCTGAAGGTTTGCGGGCGCATGGCGTCCGTTGCCGCAGCGGAGATTATCGCACAGGTCGGCGCGCGACCGCAGCGCAGTCTTGAGCAGCTGCTGAAAGACAAAAACGCCGCATGAAGCTGCGGTGGCTTTTAGTCCTGCTGTTCTTCTTTCCTTCCGCTGCCCATGCCGAGCACACCTATGCGCTGGCGATGAACGGCAGCCCGCTTTATCCGGCGGACTATAAGCATTTCGACTACGCCAATCCCGATGCGCCCAAAGGCGGCGGCCTGAAAACGTCGCATACCGGCTCGTTCGACAATCTCAACAACCACATCATCCTCGGCAACAATGCCGAAGGGCTTGAGTACTTGAACGACAAGCTGATGCAGCGCGGATGGAACGAGCCCTTCACGATGTATGGGCTTGTCGCCGAGAGCGTCGATGTTGCGCCGGATCGCTCGTGGATTATTTTTCACTTGAACCCGAAAGCGCGGTTTCATGACGGCGTGCCGATGACGGCGGAGGATGTGAAGTGGAGCTACGAGACCTACCGCGCTCACGGGCATCCGGTGCGTCGGCGGGTGTATGGACTCATCAAGGAAGCAAAGATTCTTTCGCCACACGATATCAAGTTCACCTTCGGTCCCGGCTTTGACCGCGAGGCGGTGATGATCCTC
>PLXM01000213.1 GCA_003153235.1 Rhodospirillales bacterium | reverse complement strand
GCCTGCCGCCGTCCTGCAAGGTCACGCGTTTGCGCCAGCTTTGTCAGCTCTGCGAATTGCTTCTGGCTGACAAAAGTCCGCGAATAATCAAAAACCAACCCGTTGAATTTTATGATTTTCATGGTAGAATTCCATATTCTGTGAGGTATTACAAAGCAATTTCTGCAACCTATAGAAAATTGCCCTGTATGACAATGAAATTACAATTGCCTTTAAGGGCTGGATTTGTCACAACATCCCTATGAGCAGCAATAAAGAAATCGGCACCAGAAACGAATCCAGCGCTATAAGCGCGGGCGCTGAATGGTGGCGTGGCGCGGTATTGTACCAGATATACCCGCGCAGCTTTAAAGACAGCAATAACGACGGAATTGGTGACCTGAAGGGCATCACCGAAAAGCTCGATTATATTGCATCGCTGGGCGTCGACGGCGTATGGATATCCCCTTTTTATAAATCCCCGATGGTGGACTTCGGCTATGACGTCGAGGATTATTGCTCCATCGACCCGATGTTTGGCACAATGCAGGACTTCGACACCATGCTCAAAGCCATGCATCAGCGCGGCCTGAAGCTGGTGATCGATCTGGTGCTCAGTCATACATCCGATAAACATTCGTGGTTTGTCGAAAGCCGCAAGGATACCAAAAATCCGAAAGCCGACTGGTACGTTTGGGCTGACGCGAAACCGGACGGCTCGCCGCCCAATAACTGGCAATCCGTTTTCGGCGGACCTTCATGGAAATTCGACCCTCATCGCGGTCAGTACTATTATCACCAGTTCCTCACCGAACAACCTGACCTGAATGTGCGTAACCCTGAAGTGCAGGAAGCGCTGCTCGGCGTGGCAAAGTTCTGGCTTGATAAAGGCGTCGATGGTTTCCGCCTTGATGCCGTCAACCATTGCATCCATGACGCAAAGCTGCGCGATAACCCCGCAAAGCCAGAAAGCGAAAGAAACCCCGACAGGAATTTTAAGCACACTTACGATATGCAGTGGCACAAGCATGATAAATCGCAGCCTGAGACGGTAGACTTTCTGCGCCGGCTGCGCACGTTGACGGATAGATATGACTCGCGCATGACTGTGGCCGAGATCGGCGACGATGATAACATCGCGCGCTGCGTTGAATACACGGCGCCCGGCGTACTGCATACGGCTTACAGCTTTACCCTGCTGACAGAAAAATACGGCTCCAGCGTTGTCCGCAAGATGGTCGGCGATTTCAGGGAAAAAGGCGCGAAAAGCTGGCCTTCATGGGCCTTCTCCAATCACGACGCAAAACGCGTCGCCACCCGCTGGGCACAGGATGGCATCAATGAAGAGCAGGTAAAGATGCTGCATGCCCAGCTCTGCAGCCTGTGGGGCACGGTCTTTGTCTATCAGGGTGAAGAGCTGGGCCTGCCCGATGTTAAAGTGCCTTTTGAAAAACTGCAGGATCCGTTTGGCAAATTTGCCTGGCCGGAAGATGTAGGCCGCGACGGCTGCCGCACACCGATCCCGTGGGACCACACGAAGCCAAACGCCGGTTTCTCGGCACATGAACCGTGGCTGCCAGTGCCGCAGAACCATCAAGATATGGCCGTTGATGTGCAGGAAAAGAGCAATCATTCCCCGCTTCATTTTTTCCGTGTCTTTACAAAGTGGCGCAAGCAGCATCCCGCGCTCATTACGGGAGATATTCGTTTTCTGGATACGCCTGAGCCAGTACTGGCGTTCACGCGCGATAAAATCATTGCCGTTTTCAATATGGGCAACAAAACAGAGATCTATACCGTAGCTGATGGCACAAAACCGCTTGATGGTCACGGGCTGCCTTATGAACTGTCGAATAACCGTCTTACCCTTCCTGCATTTGGCGGATTTTTTGGAGAGCTGAAAAAATGAGCGGATTAATAGCGGATATTGGCGGCACAAACGCCCGCTTTGCCCATGTGGAAAAAGACGGCAAGGTCCTTGATATAGATGTTCTTGCCTGTAACGACTATGCAAGCGTTACAGATGCCGCCAAAGCCTATCTGGCCAAATACAAGCGCACAGCTGACCGCGCTGTTCTGGCTGTCGCCGCGCCAATTCTCGGTGATGAAATAAAAATGATTAATCACACCTGGGTGATGTCAAAAAAGAAAATTCAAAGCGACATGGGATTAAAAAGCCTGAAAGTCATTAACGACTTTACCGCTATCGCCCACGGCGTTCCGCATCTGTCATCGACGGATTATTACCAGCTCGGCGAAGGTGCGGCTCAAAAGGGCGCGCCTATCGGCATTATCGGTCCCGGCACCGGTCTCGGCGTTGCGGCTGTTGTGTTTGATGAACAAGGGCGCGCCATCCCCATCACAACAGAAGGCGGCCATGTCACCATGTGCGCCAACACACAGCGCGAGTGGGACATTATTGCCGAACTCAAGAGAGAAAAATATCACCACGTTTCTGCTGAACGACTTGTCTCCGGTAAAGGTATCGTCAATCTCTACCATGCTATATGCGAGATTGACGGCAAAACACCAGATAAAGATGACCCATCAGATATAACAAAGGCAGGCCTGGATAAATCATGCCCCGCCTGCGTCGAAACGCTTGATCTCTTTGCGGATTTTCTGGGTACGCTCGCCGGCAATGTCGCACTTTCACTCGGAGCATTCGGCGGTGTTTATATCGCCGGCGGCATCGTCATGAAACTGGGTGACTGGTTCAGNNCAAGACAAGCCGCTTCCGCGAAAGCTTCATGGCCAAAGGCCGCTATCGCGACTATCTATCCCGCATCCCGACCTTCGTTATCACACACCCCTATCCGGGCTTTGTCGGGCTTCAAGGTCTCGTTGCCGAGATGGCCTGATATAAAAAATATACAATAAAATCAATTAATTGATAAATTATTATGTAATTTTACTTGCCCTGAATTACCATATATGACAATATGCGGTATGAAAAAAGGGCCAATAACAAATTCATTCAATTCAGAGGCACAGGGTAACGGCACAAATGAAGATGCCCTGCCCCTCGAGTTTGCGTTAGAGCTGTTTGACGATCTTGCAGACAGGTCGGACATCGCTTTTGGCTATCCCAATGACGGCTGCTATGCACGTGCTCACAAGATGTGCAGCAGAATGATGAGCATGGATTTGTCTCCTAAAAAAGCATGGGCTTTCGAAGGTAAAGGTTTTAAAGAATGGCTTCACGTTGAAATGCCAGACGGAAAGAAAGTAGAATGGTCTTTTCATGTCGCTCCAGCACTCTCCGTACAAATGCCGGATGGTACTGTACAGGATCTTGTATTAGACCCCGGGATTTTTGACGGACCTGTTACTCTGCAGGAATGGGGCGAAGTCATCCATGCGGCGCCGGAAAATTTGCAAATAGCTCTGTTTGGCCTTGCCCCGGAGGGACATAAAGGAACCTACATACCGGATTCTCCAATGCTGAACGATTATGCTGATACGCGGGCAGAAGAAACCATGAGGACATATTTAGATTGGCAAGGCATCGCACCAAGGGTTGTTTTCCCGACCCGCATGCGCAAGCAGTTTTGCCAGATGCAGCCGGTTTTATTTCAGCAGCAAGGAAAAACATGGGTATCCGTAGGGCAGCAAAAGCCTGTCATGAAAATGCAACCGGCATTTGGAATATAGGGGCGCAATCATGACAACAGCTCAATCCACTAGCGCTGTGCAAAGGATCCGTCAGGAAGATAACAAGTTTCTTGTATCTTTTTCCATGCACTCCGGCTATTTCAAGGTGCCTGAATCACCGCTGATGCCGGAGATGAAGGAGAGGCTACTGAAAGCGCAAAAAAACAACGAAGAAATCACTTTCACTTTTGACAAAGATCTCAATATTTTGAAAGTCTTATAAAGAACCACGAAAACCCGCTATACATAACTACTGCGCACGGTGATTGACGCGCCAAAACAAGCAGGTATTATCCTAGCTACATTCACGGGCCCCTGTGGTGGAATTGGTAGACGCGCTAGACTCAAAATCTTGTGTCCGTAAGGATGTGTCGGTTCGAGTCCGACCGGGGGCACCACCCTTCTCTTCATAGATATTCATCATCCTTCGCGTAACAGACCTACTTAAGCGTGCGACTTAAATTGGCGGGCCACGCAGGCGGGTTCGCGGCGTCGCCCTCGACGATGGCAGTAGAGTCGCTAATCTCGACTGTAGGAACCAGGGAATTTTTTACGACGATCTTGAGCGCCGGCGCTTGGTATACACTCCCCACCTCTTTAGTGTGTAAGACGGCACTCGTGATCAATGGCGCTATAAGCGCAAGAAAAAATACTAATGTCAGATAACGTATTCCCATGCCAGTCAAACGAAACAGTCCAGCTCTGGTTCCACCGTTCACCGTTACTCTTATCAACTATTAAGCCTTTGTAAAAATAAGCAAAGATTTCTGCTTTACCACCTTTCTGACCCTTTATCCTAATCGTTAGATCCGAAGATTATTACTGCACAACGCAGGCCATATACCCTCAAAGTGTCCTTTTGACACTACAGTATGACCAAGGTACGGTAATCAATGCGCAACCTACTGATTCTGTCACTGGCGATTTTTCTGGGGCTTCCATTTGCAGCAGCGGCGGCAGAACCCCCAACAGTCGAACAATCAATTCCTGACCGGGTTCTGAATGCTCCGGAGGATATGATTATTACGTTTGTTGTTGAAAATGATCTTTTCGGCAATGGTACAGACAAAAACTATACCAGCGGCGTGCGTGTTAACTTCACGGATATGCACGCGGCACTTCCCGATATCGCTTATAAAATAGATAAGCTGATCCCGATGTTCAATATCAACAAGACGACTAGCCTCTATTATTCCCTTGGTCAGAATATTTATACGCCGCGAGACATTACACAATCGGCGGCTAATCCCAATGATAGACCGTGGGCAGCGTTTCTGTACGGCTCAATGGGAATGGTCACCCTCACGGACAACCATACTGACGAGGTAGAAGCAACAGTGGGCGTGGTAGGTCCCTTGGCTCTAGGCGAAGAAGCGCAGAGGTTTGTTCACAAATACATATCTAACAGTCCAACACCGGAAGGATGGTCGCACCAGCTCAAAAACGAGCCGGGGGGTATGCTAGCCTGGCAACGCGCATGGCCTATGGCTTTGAGTGGAAAGGTTAGTAATGATTTCTGGTCGGTAAAGCCTTATCTTGGAACGACGGTGGGGAACATACGGACTTATGCGGATGCCGGTTTTACTATTCGTCTTAGTCCTTTTAATTCAAGGTGGCAGGATACACCCATCCGCGTACGCCCGGCCATGCCTGGCACAGGAATCTATGAGATTCCCCAAAATAAATGGAGCTGGGAGCTTTTTTCTGGTCTCGAAGGTCGTGCCGTGGCGCATGATATTACCCTGGATGGCAATACTTTTGCCAATAGCTACAGCGTTGAGAAAAAACCCTTTGTCGCAGACGCAACGGCGGGTTTCGCCGTAACCTATAATAAGACAAGAATAAGTTATGAGCTTGTTTATAGGACAAAGGAGTTTGTTGAGCAGGATCATCCAGAGATTTTCGGAGCCATCAGTTTGGGCGTTAGATTCTGATTTCTCCGCATATCGCAGTACCTTTGGCACACAAAGACTTTGATAGAAATCACTCCGCCATCGCCCATCTCTTGCCTTTCTTCAAGAAACCGTTGGAGGTTTTGATCAGAGACGTCTTCTTGAGAGCTGCCTTTATCGCCAAACTGGCTTGCCAAGGTTCACATCGCTTTGTTTCGTGAGACCGCCCGCTGCACCACCTACAGCGCCTCCCACCAAGGCTCCCGTTAGAGGGCTGCCTCCCGTAAGAGCACTCCCCACAGCGCCGACGCCAGCGCCGATGCCTGCACCGCTTAAGGCGCGATCTGATGTCGTTGTGCCGCACGCGGAAAGCATCATAACTACTGCGCTAGAAACAAGTATTTTTTTAACTATAGTTTGCTTCGTCATAACCCGATTCCTTCTCTGTTGTTAAAATTGTCTATAATCATCCAACCATTCGAGGAAGAAAGGGTTCAACCAAAATCATAAAAATTCCCTGTTTTTCCTGAATTATCGCTGATGTGCATGAAAGGCCAAAACCTCATTGACGGTATGGCGGTCATAGTAAAAGGCCGACTACCTTTAAGGGCAATCGGCCTTCCTTATCTAAAAGAACGCCCGTAAAGGCGACTTTCAGAAACTTTATTCGTGATCCTGGCCGGCATTATCAGGCTCGGAATCAGATTCTTCTTGAGCTCCCGGGGTCGCAGATGACACCTTCTTGCCCAGGTCAAGGCCCGGTTTTTTGAAATTGCCATCTTTAACTTCTGGTGTAGCAGGCGGTACTTGTGGCTTTTTATACTGCTGATTTTCCGGTTGGATACCCATTATGTTTTCTCCTTCACTTTGTTGATCATAGGGACCCTCAGCAAACGGTGCAGATTAAAAATGGTTCCTGACTGTCCTCACTGACAGTCCCATACACTTTAAATTTTGGATAATCAGACAACCTTGTTTATTTTTTAATAGCAGCGTTCATTTTATTAGCCTTATCTATACTGGGATTGTAAGTGCCCTGCCATTCCTTCATATCTACTTCATGATCGTGGTTCACGTCCGCCTCCTGAAAGTCCCGCCGGTGAATTCATGAGGAGAAAACCCTTCTGGGTGCACTTCAAAATGAGCGAGCAAGCTATTTTGCATGAAGTTTCTATATTGGTCTGCAGAACTGGTTATGAATTGCTCTTAATTAATCTTTCCCTAAGAGGAACCATCCATCGTTTTATTCATTGGCCAGATGTAGAAGAAATCCTTTACCTACAACACATAAGAGGAGTATTTTTATGGCAAACCCAAAAAAAGAAGAGCCGGTGAACAGCCCTCCGTTGATACCTGTTAAAGCGCCCTCCTCCGGCGCTATAGACAAGCCCGTGCCAAAACCGGTGGACGATCCCCCGCCCAGCCCGTCAGATGGTCAGGCCGTTTCTTAAGAGGTCCGATATGCCGAAACAAAAGAAAAATAAGGCACCGAGGAAAGATCCAGCCACAAGCCCGCGGTCGGAGAATAGCACTCTTCCCTCCGGAACTCATAGCCAGGATGCCGATCGGCATCGCAAAATCAGGCATCCAATATCTGATAAGTAAGCCGGAGAATGGAAGCAGGTCTTTTAAATACATCCTGCCGCTTATGGTCGGACTTGTTTTGCGCAAAATAATAACAATAAAACGCCACACAACGCAGGTAAAAAAATGCTTGATGATTTATTTTAATAAGGAACACCCTGCATCCTGTTTGCTTTGTTTCTATTAATGTCTATGAGGATCGTCCGATAAGCCGTAAAACTTTCTGCCGCTGACGGAGACGCAAGCGTTTCCGTGCTGCGGCGGTAAGCGTCCATATAGCGTTTAATATCCTCTTCACGGCAGATGCCTTCCTGCCTTTCTGCAACAACGCAGTCATCTTCGTCCATATTCGCCATACAATGAATGCTACTTACCGGAATATGAATGGCCTCATGCGGAGAAAGATCCAGGCGCTGGCCGTCTCTTAAGGCTGTGAGCGTACCCTTTATTACGGTCCATGTTTCGCGCCGTAATTCATGTGACTGCAGCGAGAGTATTTGCCAGGGCCTGATAGTTATAATTTTTTCGCAATATTCTTCGCCATTGGCGGCAATGCCCGTGCTTGAGATGACGTAATGTCCCCAAGGTCTATCATCCCTGTCCCCGACCTGATAGGCCCTCATCTCTGCATCCGGTGAGGTCGATCGTTTCAAAGCTGCTGACTGGGATGAATTATTCATGATACTCCTTGGTAAATAGCTTTTATTCGGGCTTAGCCTTGCTAAACAAACGAACAAATGTTTTAGTTCCAAAACTTATTTAAAAAGCCCTTACGGGACAGCTTCAATAAACAGCGCGTTGCGGAACTTTAGCCAGATTGACGCGTTATCGCTGCACACGGGTGACCTCGTGTAATTGAAAGTGAGTTTTTTACAAGCGAGGAACCATGATAAAATCTACCGCGATACGCGCCAATACAGAAGCTTTCGAACGAGATGTTCTTATCACACCCCACGGCTTTCGCGAATATGATGCGCGCTGGCTTTATCCGGAGCAGCTCAACCTGCGCGGTGTACAGCACCTGGGCATGGGCATCGGCACCCTCCTTCATGAACTAAACGACAACAAGAAGATTCCTGCAATCGTTGTCGGCCATGATTACCGCTCCTATAGCGCCTCTATTAAGCATGCCATGACCATGGGCTTGATGGCTTCCGGCTGTCAGGTCAAGGATATCGGTCTTGCGCTGTCACCCGTCGCCTACTTTGCGCAATTCGAACTGGATTGTCCCGCTGTCGCTATGGTGACGGCAAGCCATAACGAAAACGGCTGGACCGGGGTCAAGATGGGCGCAGCACGGGCACTGACCTTCGGCCCTGAACTCATGGAGCGGCTGAAAAAGATCGTTCTGAGCGGTCAGACAAAAGAACGCGCAGGCGGTTCCTATGGCTATGTTGACGGTCTTAAAGAAAGCTATATCGCGGATCTCACCAAGGGAGAACGCCTGCAGCGCCGTCTGAAAGTCGTTGTCGCTTGCGGTAATGGCACGGCGGGCGCTTATGCACCGCAGGCGCTTGAGGCTATTGGCTGCGAAGTCATTCCGATGGACTGCACGCTCGACTATACCTTCCCGAACTATAATCCGAACCCGGAAGATCTTAAAATGCTGCACGCCCTAAGTGTAAAGGTCAAGGAAACCGGCGCAGACATCGGCTTTGCTTTCGATGGCGATGGCGACCGNNATTACTGGAAGACTGGCCATTCATACATAAAACGCCGCGTGCATGCTCTGGAAGCCCTGGCGGGATTTGAGAAAAGCGGCCACTTCTTCTTTAATACGCCCATCGGCCGCGGCTATGATGACGGTATTCTGTCCGCCATCATGGTCTGTCGTATGATGGACCGCCACTCCGACAAAACACTGGCCCAATTACGCGAAGAACTGCCGCTGACCTGGAACTCTCCCACCATGTCGCCCTTCTGCTCTGACGATAAAAAATACGCTGTAGTAGACACGATCACCCAGTATTATCAGTCAAAGAAGAGCAAGGGGGACCGCATCCTTGGCCAGAGCATCGAGAGCCTGAATACCATCAATGGGGTACGTATCACCCTTGCTGACGGCACATGGGGGCTTGTACGCGCCTCATCAAACCAGCCCGCGCTTGTCGTTGTTGTCGAAAGCCCGACATCGAAGAAAAGCATGCATGCCATGTTCAGTGAAATCGATGCGGTTTTATCAAGCTTTGCTGAAGTCGGCGGTTATGACCAGAAGTTGAAAGCAGCATAAATAAATCTCATGCCAATGAATAAAAAATAATGAACTCTTTTGCCTCTCCGCCGTTTATAGCACGCAAAAAAGCCCTGCTTCAACACAACTAAAGGATATGCAAATGCGGATCAGTATTTTTGGATTAGGATATGTCGGCACCGTCGTGGGGACCTGTATTGCAGATTCCGGACATGAAGTCATTGCCGTTGATACAGATCCTTTTAAGGTCAAGTGTATTCAGGAAGGCCGCTCGCCTATTGTTGAGCCTGGGCTGAGCAGATTGATTGCCGCCAGAGCTGCCGACGGATCTTTGCGGGCGACAATGAGTTGCGAGGAAGCTGTCATGAACAGCGATATGTCACTAATATGCGTCGGCACGCCGAGCAATGAAGACGGCTCTCTCATGCTTGATTATATCAGATCCGTTTGCAGTCAGATTGGCGTTGTCTTAAAAAAGAAGGGAACCTTCCATAGCGTCGTCCTACGCAGCACAGTAGTTCCCGGAACAGCCCGCAGCGTTGCCATTCCCATTCTGGAAGATTGCTCCGGCAAAACAGCGGGCATCGATTTCGGTTTCGGAAATAATCCGGAATTCCTGCGCGAAAGCACAGCTGTTTTTGATTATTTTAATCCGCCAAAAGTTGTCATTGGTGCGCTGGACGAGAAAACAGCTCAAGCTCTCTCCCATCTGTACAAAGGAATAAAAGCACCGAAGGTCATCACAGAAATCGATGTTGCGGAAGGCGTCAAGTACGCCGATAACGCCTGGCATGCCCTGAAAGTCGGTTTTGCCAATGAAATCGGTAATATTATGAAGCTGCATGGCGTCGACAGTCACAAAGTCATGGATATCTTCTGCCTGGATACGAAATTCAATATTTCAAAAGCTTACCTGAAACCGGGTTTTGCATTCGGCGGGTCCTGCCTGCCGAAAGATGTACGCGCCATACGCGCCAGTGCCAAACAAAAAGGTCTTAGGACACCGATTTTTGACTCATTGCTGGAAGCAAACGATGAACAGGTGCGTCGCGCTCACCAAATGGTGGTCAGTTCAGGCAAAAAGAAAATCGCCATGCTTGGCCTGAGCTTCAAGGCAGGCACTGACGATCTGCGGGAAAGTCCGCTGGTAACGCTGGCGGATCTTCTTATCACAAATGGATTTGATCTTTCTATCTATGATCCGTCTATTTCCGAAGCAGCCAACATGAGCGGCTCGAACCAGAAATATATTCGCGAGGGTATCCCCCATATCTCCAGCCGTCTTGTTTCTACTTCAGAAGAAGCAATGAAAAATACCGAGCTGTGCATTATCGGAAATCACGGGGAAGATTTCGGGCATATTATAAAGCAGGCCAATGATAATATCGTTGTCATTGATCTTGTGCGCCTCAAAAATGCCGTTGGTGAAAAACGTAAATCCTACAACGGGATTTGCTGGTAAAGATGAAAATAACAAAATACATCCAGAATGAGGGCGGCAGCGACCCGCGCCATTCCGGGATCAAAGGCTTCGTGACTGACGGCTCGCTTATTATAACATAACAGAGGGTACATTAAATGGCTGAATCTCTTATAACTCTTTTATCCGCAGCTTATACAGTTGAGCAAAAATCTCTTGCCGCTATAAAAAAACACTTAATAACAGCCGATAACCCCGACACTGAGGTACGAATAAGAGCACACTTTGTGGAAACACAATGGCAGATCAAACTGCTAAAGGCATGTCTGGAGCTTCTGGGGATTGATAGAGAGGCTCTTGACGCAAAAGAGTGCAGACGGCCTGCTGAAACGGGCGGGACTGGACTGCTGGCAATCAAGAGACTTGAAATTGATTTATATAAAAAAGTAATTGTCGAAGCCAGAAGACAGCATGCACCGGAAGTCCTGCAGGCCTGCAGGGAGATTCTGGAGCAGGAAAGAGCCATGGCGGAATGGATTGAAGACAATCATTTTATGGCGAGCCCGCCTTTTCCTGTCAGGGGATGGACATCAGTGACAGCTTAGCCCGTCAACTAAAAGCTAAAACGGCGAGGAACCTGTTTATTCCCCGTGTCGTTTGTAGAACTTCTACACGATAAACAAAACAAGGAGAACCTCCATGGCCCATCAAGAAAGAAATCAGCAGCATCAGAAAAAACAAATTCCAGCTGACATATCTGAAACTAAAAATCAGGATTTCAGAAATAAAAATCTGCTTCAGGATAAAAAGGACAGAGATGCAGAGGAAGCACCCGAGCGCAAAGCCGGCTTTAACAGCAATCCCAAAAAGCTTGGGAAAAGGCATTAGTAAGGTTTTTAAAGGACGCTTAAAGCGCCCCCTTTAGAAAGGAAGGCCGATTGCCGTTACAAGCAGTCGGCCTTCTCGATATCCAGCGTGATTTGCAACTTTTTTTGTGATGAAATATGCCAAAACATATTACCGGATTACTCATTCTTATCTTGCTTTCTGGATGTGCGTCATCACACCAGGCTAATAACCATGCCTTTACGCACAAAAAGGCTATAGAAGAAGCAAGCTGGGCCAAGCTCGAGAACCTTGCAGCCGAAAAATGCGGTGTCACGAACTCCCGGCCACCTGAGAGATCCCGTGCTATAGAAATATCTAATTGTGTTACCGGACTGGTAAGGGTCTATGTCTTGCCTAATGCGGCTTTCCCAGATCTTCTTCTCTCCAGTCGCGCTGAAGCTCTAGATATAGCAAAGGATTATGCTGCTGGAAAAATATCTCCGGCAGAATACCAAAAACGATCAGAGGATCGTCTTAAGAATTACAGCAATTCCCTGATTTACTTTGCAAATCAGCAGATGCCTTCCAATACCGGGTAATAAATTAAAGGTTTATTGAACGACACGCCCTAAGAAAAAAAACCCGGGCTGTCAAATAACCAACAGCCCGGGCTCTGGAGAAAGTCAGGTTTAAATTCTACTAGGCAGCCCTTTTCTCTTCTTTATCTTCCCATTCCTTCAGTTGCTTTTCGACCTCATCGCTTTCAATGCCATAGGTCTTTTGAATAGTGCCCGCAAGCTTGGTACGGTCACCATTGATCTGGGTGAGATCGTTGTCAGTCAGCTTGCCCCACTTTTTCTGGACAGAGCCCTTGATCTCATTCCACTTTCCCTTAAAGATGTCTTCGTTCATGATATTCCTCCTTGATGTAACGCCATTTGATAGACACTATCCGGCCCCGGCGTGTTTTAAGGGCAAGATCTTGTTCGTTTAGGGATTATTGCCCTCGTTGCCCATGAAGGCGTCATCAAAATCCTGGGACCATCGCCCATCTTTTCTGCCGGTGGCAAAAGCAATCACTTCCGTCATTTCTTCAGGGTCGCTATGGGTTCTCAGAATTTTTCCAAACGACAGCACGCCGCAAGGCTTTCCCTTATTATCCATGACAACCAGCCGGCTTATTCTGTGATCGCGCATCTTTTTGGCGGCCTCTGCCAGAGTATCGTTGTCCCGGCAAACCTTAACAACCGGCGACATGTAGTCGCGCACGCTTTCTTCAGTAGGGTCACGGCCTTCCGCGATCGCGCGGATAACGATGTCACGGTCTGTGATGACTCCTTCCAGTTTACTCCTTGTTCCAACAGCCAGACAGCCGCAGCCCGCATCCTTCATTTTCTTGCTGGCCTCATAAAGACTGTCATCGGGACTGATCTTCATAAGGGTTTTCTCCATCAGTTCCTTAACCTGCGTATTTTTCATTTTTGTTATCCTTCCATTGGTTTCTGATTACGGATTTGAATATTATGCAGCAGCTGACAGAGAGAGATCGTTAACCTTGAAGAGCACTTCAATATTACCCCTTGTAGCCTTGGAGTAAGGGCAGAGCTGATGAGCCTCGTGAACGAGTTTTTCAGCCAGACTGTTTTCTATACCCGGCAAGTCGACCTGCAAGGTAACCCCGACAAAGAATCCATCGCTATTTTTGTTAAGGGCAATATCTGCATGAACTTCAGGATTAGTAAGCTTTATCTTCTGCCGCTGGGCAACGAACGTAAGGGCGCTGCCGAAACATGCGGCATAGGCGCAGGCAAATAATTGCTCCGGATTTGTCGTGCCGGGTTTTGCCGCTGCCGTGCCAGGAACAGCCAGTATAAGCTTTAATGCGCCATCATTCGTTTCGACGTGGCCATCGCGCCCTCCTGTTGCAGTTGCATGCGCTATATAAATTATCTCTGCCATTCGTTTTTCTCCCTGATAAGGATCAACTGTCCGATAAATACCAAACGCCATAGCAAGATTTTTAGTTCACCCTGCGCATGTCTCCTTTAACCGAAGATGAAAAGTGAACCAGAAACGCTATTCAAGCGTTTGTCTGGCAACAGGAGGTACGTTTTATGAAACATTCTATCTTTATTATTGCACTCGGCATGATTTGTGCGCTTTCAACGCAGGCACAGGCCGCCACACAAGATGAACAACGGGTAGCTATTCAGAACATGCAAGTAACTGTTCTGAATACGCTTTATCATGCGCAGCCCTCGGCAAGGCAGGAGATCAAGAAGGCGGCCGGATATGCCGTCTTTTCAAGCGCGGGCGTAGCAGCTATCTACTTTTCGGGTTCGTATGGTCATGGCCTTGCCCATAATAACCACAATGGCGACGAAACCTATATGCAGATGGCTTCCGCCGGAGTTGGTCTGGGTTTGGGCGTCAAGGATTACCGGACTGTATTTATCTTTAAGACGTCTCAAGCATTAAATGACTTTGAAACCACAGGCCTGGATTTATCCGGCAACCTTGACCTCGCTGCCAAACAAGGGGTCAAGGGCGGCGCCGTTGGCGGTGCACAGGATATTCTCCCGGGTGTCAGGGTTTATCAGGTAACAGAAACGGGTCTGCTGGCACAAGTTATGCTGGAGGGAACCAAATACTGGCGTGATAGCGCCCTGAACGAGTATGACGAGTCCAGTGACGCCGGAAGCGTTCTTCACAGCAATAATAATCAGGAATAAAGGGAGCATACGCGATGATGGTCACCGGAATGCTGGCTGATAAAGGATTTCATGCTCTTGACCGCAAATCCAAAGCGCTTGCGGGGCATAAAATCCCGCAAATCTGGACAGTTGTAGCTGATCGCGAGCAAGCCTATATCTATCGCAAAACCGTAAATGGGCTGGAATTGCTTGCCCATGCTCATGCCAAAGGCAAGCAGATTGAGTCCGTCGATGAACATATCTTCACTCCTCAAAGCATCCCGTTACAGCAACACCCGACTAATCCACATTATCAAAAGTCTTATCATCTTGATGTGGTCTTTATTCGCAGGCTTGTAGAATGGCTGGATGTTGCCGAAAAGGAAGGAGCCTTTGACCAGCTTGTATTAGTGGCGGCGCCCTATACGCTCGGGAATCTCCGTGCTTCCCTGACAAAAGGCCTTCAGAACCGTATCAGCAGCACCCTTAACAAAGAGCTGACAAGAATGCCTGCAACGGAAATTCAGAAGCATCTGGATAAGAGCAGGCGATAGTATCTGTTTGTGGAGGAGTTATGCGCGGATATTCAAACCAGTCATTAATCAATGGCAGTCCCTTGAAGATGAATTGCATTCGCGTTGAGGAATTAACAAAAAAAATTCGACTGGTACGACTTGCTATAATAAAAAATAGCTATATAGAGCCCCTTGGCAAAGAAGTTGTCTGCTCCATAATTGCAACTGACTGATTTTGCTGTCACTTCAAAACATTTATATTCTCTGGACCTTTTTTGCCACTCCCCGTGTTGGTCAAGTGTAACTGCTACCGACAAAAAGGGGAATCGTCATGAACAAGAGATCGCTGACGTTAACCAACAAGGCCACAGAACAACATCCTAAAATTCACAGGCACTCTTTTGACGATAGCAGTTACACTTGACCAAANNGGCGCACCTGATGGCACTATAGGTGCAGTAGCCTCAGGCGCTGCTGCAGGGACAGCCGTGGGCGCGGCAGTCGGCCTTGCCGGAGGATTGCCGGGTATGGCCGCCGGAGCTACCATCGGCGGCGTTGCCGGGGCTCTGGCCACAGAAACGACTATAGAATCAATATCATCTAAATGAGGCCGCCACTGCTATAAGCTTTAACAGAAGGAACTTTTATGCATCAAACAAAAAAT
>PLXM01000231.1 GCA_003153235.1 Rhodospirillales bacterium | reverse complement strand
ACGGATTTCACGCTTGATCAGAAAAATTACCGCGCCATTGTGAAGATGAATATCAACAATGATATCAAGTTGCCCAAAGACACGGCCGCAGTTATTGCCAGTGCCGGATTGCTCGGCGGCAACTACATGTCCTTGCAGCCAGGTTCTGATGACCAGATGTTGCAGAATGGAGACGAAATTCAGTTCACCCAGTCAACGCCGGGGCTTGAACAACTCCTCGGGCAGGTTATCTTCAACCTGACCAAGGGCAAGGACGGCAAGGACGGCGACAAGAAACAGGGCGGCGTTCAACAACCGGTCTCTGCAGATCATCCTTAAATGATATTCCGCGTCTTTCTGACAGCCCTGATTTTTACATGCAGCATGGCATCTGTCGCCATGGCGCGTCAGATGGAAGAAATGAATGTTGCCGTCTTGCGCACGATTGACAAAGTCTCGGCGCGGACCCGTACCTTTGAAGTGCCCGTCGACAAGACTGTCAAGTTCGGCAGTTCGCTGTTTATCCGGCTGCGGGCCTGCCGCAAATCCTCGCCGCTGGATCAGCCCGAATCGGCGGCCTTCCTGCAAATCTGGGAGAAAAAGCCGGCCGATGACAAATCCAAGTGGGTTTTCAGCGGCTGGATGTTTTCTTCAAATCCATCGCTCTCTGCGATGGAGCACCCTGTCTATGATGTCTGGGTGATCGAATGCAAAAACGAGACAACGTCCTCGAAGTCACAGGATTTCTCTTCGGAGAAAGCGCCTGAAGGCACGCCCGTGAAAGGTGAAGCTGAACCTTCTGCAGCAACGCCGGAGCCTGCCGTTGCTGCCGCCCCCGTCAAGGGCAAGAATGCACCCTCTGCGGGTCCGTCCGAGCCGGCAGCAGTAGCTGACCCTAAGCCCGCGCTTCCGCCGGACAAGAACTGATTTCGTTTAAAACTGACTTTTTTGGCAAGCGCTTTTTTTAAAAGCTTGCGGTATTCGTTGCGTGGAATCTCGAAGACGCCGAACTGTTTCAGGTGTTCATTGGTGAATTGCGTATCGAGCAGTTCAAATCCGTGCTTCCACAACCGTGCTGCCAGATATACCAGTGAGATTTTGCTGGCGTCAGTAGCGGTTGAGAACATGCTCTCGCCGAAAAATGCCGCGCCTATGGCAATGCCGTAAAGTCCGCCGACAAGTTTTCCGTCTTGCCATGCTTCGACGCTATGGGCATACCCTTGTTTGTGAAGCTCTGTATAGAGCGCGATGATTTCATCGTTGATCCATGTGTCAGGGCGCACATCGGCGCAGTTGCGCATCACGGCTTCGAAAGCCTTGTCGAAAGTCATTTCATAGGGCTGCTGCTTTATCGTGCGGCGCAGTTTTTTTGACACATGCAGGCCGGTGATGGGCAGGATGCCGCGCAGATCGGGGTCATACCAGTTGATTTCTGCACTTGCGCGGTTCGGCGCCATCGGGAAAATTCCTGCGCAATAGGCCTGTAATATGATTTCCGGCGTTAATTCGGTTGTCATTCAAACTTGCGCCTTCAGGATAATTATAAACGCCGCGCAGGCAACCATGCCGATACCGGCAATAACGTTACCGTCGTTTTTGCGCCCCATGATTGCATAGGCGAGTAATATAAAGACGGAATTGAGGAAACCGACAGCAGACGTATAAGCCGGATTGTCAACTTTATAGAGGGCAATAACCCCCAGCACGTTTGATAGGGCGTTCACACAGCCGATCATCAGACCGTAGCGGCAGGCATGGCGTGAAAGCAGGACGGATGAGGTTACCGGTTTTCGCACATAAAAGAAAACTGTCCATACAAAAATCATCATGAGTGCCTGAATAAAGGCATAACCATAGATTCCATGTACGATGTCTGTCGAATTGGTTGTTTCTTTGGCCAGCAGAGGGCCTACAACGGACGCAAAGAGAACGAACCATATTGTCCGCGCCGCTTTCATGGATACGGCGCATTTTCTCAGGTGCGTTGCAAAGTAAACCCACAAGCAGAGCGTCAGGAAAATCAGCGCGGCAATCGCCGGTCTTTGGAGATAGCTGCTGAAAGATGCCGGATCAATGACAAACCAGAGTAAAAAACTGAAGATCACAGATGCCGGTAATATCCTCGAGACTGTTCCCGCGCCGACGTTGGGTATGGTGCGGTAAAAAACCACATCGCTGATTGAATAGAGGAGGGCGCTGAACCCTATCAGAACGTAGAACCTCGTTTCTTGCGGGAAGCCGTAATAGACCATAAAGGGCGCGATTACGGAGACACAGGCAATCTTGTTCCAGAAGGCCATTGCAAAGCCGTTGACCTTGAATTTTTCCTGCATCAGCATCGTCGAGGCCGATAATACCGCCGTGCAAAGCCCGAATAGCGCCCACTGGGGAAAAACCATGCTATAAATTCTTTATCATTTTTATGGTCAATAGGTTCTCGAGGACGGTGGCGCGGTGCCAGAGGGTTGTGCGCAGGCTTTCCGTCCTGACGGGCACATCGTCATAGCACATGCCGGCACCATCCGGCACATAGCCCTTTTTGACGTAGAGGCGTTGCGCTGGTCCGAAGCTGTGCGTCATGCCGACACTGATGCCCATCTCTGTTTTTCCCGCCTCGCGGGCCAGTTTTTCGCAGGTATCGACCAGCATTCCGCCCAAGCCCTGGCCGCGACAGTCAGGAATAACGTTGAGATCCTGTATTTCCGGGATATCAAGCCGTCTGAATGTGGAGTATATCGGCACCCAGATCAGCTGCACATAGCCGACAAGCCTGCCGCCCTGCTCGGTCACGAGGATCACGCGCTTTTTTTCCACCTGTTCGGCAAGGCAGCGTTCGAAGTAATGACGTTCGTTTCTTGCGCCCATATCTTCCGCTACACGGTTGAGGCCTTCCAGGTCGGCATCTGTCGCGGTGCGGATCGGGGTCATGCCAATATTCTCCGGCGGTAGAACAGCATGAAGGTCAGCCCCATGTTCAGAACAAAGATGGTTGCGGGATAGAGAACTGTCGTCAGCGTATAGCTTTCCAATGCGGCTAGTGCAAGGAACATCTGCAGCCCGTAAATGAAGAAAGTAGTCATGCCTTCTTCCTGCGGGCTGAACCATGATTTCCTGACGGTGGGGTAAAAGGCCACGGCATCAATAGCCGAGACAATCACCACTGCCCATAGAGGGTTGCTCGTCGCCAGCCATACAGGAATAGAACTCAGGGAAAAAATGAAACAGACCCAGTCGCCGCGCGTAATGGCTTTCTCGCCATAAAAGAGGCCGGTGAATGCGACGACAAAACAAAAGAGGGATGATGCGCCGACCGCCCATGATCCGGGGCCTGCCTTTGCCGCATACTGTGCGAGAAAACCGATCAGGCTCAGGATCCCCCAGATGAACCAGCTGAACACGTGCGGTTTGGTCGTGCGCTTAAAAATCTGCCACAGATAGATGAGGCAACTGCCCGTCCCGAGCAGTGTCGCTAATCCACCAATGATTTCTTTCCCCAACATGTAAGTACGTTGCCTTTTTGCCAAGTATATACTTTCGCGGTCGGGGGAAAAAGTCTATTATTGGGCAAAACTTGAAAGGTCGCCTATGTTCCTCAAATCCATGCCCCGCAGCGTTATTATTCTTGGCTTTGTCAGCATGTTCATGGATGTCTCATCCGAGATGATCCATAGCCTGCTGCCGGTTTTTATGGTGTCGGTATTGGGCGCGAGTGCGCTTGCGGTCGGTGTCATTGAAGGCATTGCGGAGGCGACAGCCTCTATCACTAAAATATTCTCCGGTGTCATCAGCGACTGGATCGGCAAGCGCAAGCCGCTGGTGCTGATTGGCTACGGCATGGCGGCCCTGACCAAGCCGTTGTTCCCTCTGGCTCACAGTATCACGGCTATTTTTGTTGCACGTTTTATTGACAGGATCGGCAAGGGCATTCGTGGCGCGCCCAGAGATGCGCTGATTACTGATCTGGTGACTAAAGAACAGCATGGCGCTGCTTTTGGCCTCCGGCAGTCGATGGATACAATCGGCGCCTTTCTGGGGCCGATACTGGCGATGGCGCTGATGCTCCTGACAACCAATAACTATCGCTTTGTGTTCTGGATCGCAGTTGTTCCTGCTTTTGTAGCCGTTCTCTGCATTTTCTTTGGCGTGCAGGAGCCTGAGCACAAATCTACAGGAGAAAAGAAGCCCTTTCCGATCCAGAAGAGCGAGCTTGTCAAACTTCCTGTATCTTTCTGGGTTGTTGTGGCTTTTTCTTCCGCCTTTACGCTGGCGCGGTTCAGCGAGGCCTTCCTGCTGCTGAGAGCCAGCGACGTCGGGCTGTCGGCAACCTATATGCCGATGATCCTGATTATAATGAATATTGTTTATGCCGGTTGTGCCTATCCTGTCGGTGTGCTGTCTGACCGTATTGGCAAGAACGGGTTGCTGGCAAGCGGCATCGCACTTTTGATTGTGGCAGATATCATGATGGCTTTTGGAGGCAGCCTGTTCTGGATTTTTGCCGGTGCGGCTGTATGGGGTCTGCATATGGGGATGACGGAAGGGCTTTTATCAGCCCTTGTCGCAGATAACGCTCCCCGCGACCTGCGCGGCACTGCTTTCGGCATGTTTAACCTGCTGAAGGGTATTGTGGCACTGGTGGCAAGTTCTTTGGCCGGGGTGCTTTGGACAACCTGCGGGCCTGCCGGTACCTTTATTGCCGGCGCTATATTTGCGGCAGTATCGCTTGTAGGGTTACTGCTAATGCGCGGTAAGCACCTGAAATAACAAAGTAAACCATTATTAAATTGACATTTTGTAAAATAAGCCTAGATTGACCCTCGAGTTTAGAAAACTCTATGCCTTAAGCATTTTGGCCGCGCGATAAAAATAACGAAAAAAGCACGGTCAGTCATATCCAGCCTCTATATCGGGTATGAATGAAAGCGGTGCACAATTAGTTTTGCATGTAGATCATGCGGCTAGCTCTTCTTTCCTAGCATTTGTCAAAGAGTTCGTAACTTAACCCCTGTCATGACGATAGGGGAACAATGACATATGCTTAAAGAAAGACAGTATACAAATGACAACGACATTCGAAGCACTGGGCCTCCCGGCCTCTATTCTCGCCGCCATTAAAAAAGTCGGCTTTACAACGCCAACGCCTATTCAGGCGCAGGCTATCCCGTTTGCCTTACAGGGCCGCGATGTTCTGGGTTCCGCCCAGACAGGCACCGGTAAGACCGCCGCCTTCGGCATCCCGATGATCGTCAAGTTGATGGCCGAGCCGCGCAGCATCGGTATCATCATGACGCCGACCCGCGAACTCGCGGCGCAGGTACTCTCGACATTGCATCCGCTCCTGGCTGGCCAACGCGATATCCGCACCGCACTGCTGATCGGTGGGGAAGCGATGCCGAAACAATACCAACAGCTGAAACAGAACCCGCGCATCATCGTCGGCACGCCGGGGCGCATCAACGACCACCTTGAGCGCCGCAGCCTGAACCTTTCCAATGCGAACTTCCTCGTGCTGGATGAAATGGACCGTATGCTCGACATGGGCTTCGGTATCCAGATCGACCGCATCCTGAAGTTCATGCCACAGCAGCGCCAGACGCTGCTGTTCTCGGCGACTATTCCGCCTGAAATCGAAAAAATTGCCAACCGCTACCAGAACAGCCCGCAACGTGTTTCCGTCGGCTCCACTACGACGGCTCACGTCAAGATCAAGCAGGAACTGTTGCAGATGAAGGAAGGCGAAAAATATGAAACGCTGATCACCCAGCTTTATGACCGCAAAGGCTCCATTCTCGTTTTCGTCAAGACGAAGCATGGCGCGAAGCGTATGGCGGAAAAGCTCTGCAAAGCTGATTTCAAGGCCGACACCATTCATGGCAACCTGAACCAGAACAAACGTGACCGCGTGATCCGTGGCTTCCGCGAAAAGAAATACCGCATCCTTGTGGCGACTGACGTTGCCGCGCGCGGTCTTGATATTCCGCATATCGAGCACGTCATCAACTATGACCTGCCGCAATGTCCGGAGGATTACATTCACCGTATCGGCCGCACTGCACGTGCTGGTGCCGAAGGCTGCGCTGTCGCCTTTATCACGCCATCTGACGGCAGGCTCTGGCACGCCATCAACAAACTGATGAACCCGAGTGATAAGACACCGGCTCCACGCACCAATGACCGTCCGCAAAACCGTCGTGGACGTGAAGGCGGCAAGTTTGGCGGCGGCAAAAAATTCGGCGGTGAACGCAAGTTTGGCGGCGAGCGTAAATTCGGAGGTGAGCGCAAGTTTTCAGACAGCAAGCCGGAAGGCGGCAAGTTCGAGCCACGCAAGTTTGATGACCGTAAATCAGAAGGCCGTTCCGATAACTGGCAGTCGCGTGGTGAAAGACCCGAAGGCCGCAAGTTTGATGATCGCGCTCCCCGTGGCGACAGATCGGAAGGTCGCCGTTTTGATGGAGAAAGAAAGCCTTCTGCACCGCGTGCCGAAGAAGGCCGCAGCTATGCCCGTCCAAAAACGTCCCGCTTTAAGAGGAAGTTCTCAGGCGAAGGCAATGCCGGAGGTGCTGACAGAGGTGGTCCGCGTCCTGCAAGGTCACGCAGCGCTTACTAAAGAGGCTTTCTATGCAGTACAAGGCAGGCGATAGCGACAAGCGCCCGTGGGGTACATGGCAGGTTCTGGATGTCGGTGCGCGGCACGTTGTGAAGCGCATCGTCGTCGAGCCGGGCAAAATCCTGTCCCTGCAACTGCATCATCACCGCGATGAACACTGGGTTATCGTCAAAGGCATTGCAAC
The DNA here is from genome assembly GCA_003153235.1 of Rhodospirillales bacterium. Classification (GTDB taxonomy): domain Bacteria; phylum Pseudomonadota; class Alphaproteobacteria; order Micavibrionales; family UBA2020; genus PALSA-926. The sequence continues at coordinate 126 of PLXM01000231.1, read as the reverse complement.
CGTGACGGTGGGCGATACGGTTATTACAAATAAGGAAAACGAATCCGTTTTCATTCCGCGCGAAACCGCCCACCGTATCGCCAACAATACAAACGCCCCCATGGAGTTTATCGAAGTGCAGACCGG
>PLXM01000116.1 GCA_003153235.1 Rhodospirillales bacterium | reverse complement strand
GTCGGTATCGCCATGGGCACCGGCACCGATGTCGCGATGGAAAGCGCCGGCGTGACGCTGTTGAAGGGCGACCTTGGCGGCATCGTTCGCGCCCGCCGGCTGTCGCAGGCCACCATGCGCAATATCCGGCAAAACCTGTTCTTTGCCTTTATCTACAACGCGCTCGGTATTCCGCTGGCCGCAGGCGTGCTTTATCCGCATTTCGGACTACAGCTCAGCCCCATGATCGCCAGCGCGGCGATGTCGCTCAGCTCCGTTTCCGTGATTGTGAATGCGCTTAGGCTACGCTCGACCGTGCTTGATTAGCCGGCACAAGCTCCTTGCACGCCGTCTGGATACGCTCACAAGCCTTGGCGAGAGTTTCCTTGGATAGCGCATAGGAGATACGGAAGTAAGGCGACCCGCCGAATTCAAGACCCGGCACAACGGCAACAAGGTGCTGGTCGAGCAGGTAGTTGGAGAAATCCGTATCGTTCTCGATTACCTTGCCATCCGGCGTTTTCTTGCCGATAACACCAGCGCAGGAAGCATAGACATAGAAAGCGCCCTGCGGCACGNNGCCTTGCTCAGCATGGAGACGACGACATCGCGGCGCTCCTGAAAAGCCTTGCGCCAGTCCTTGATGAAAGACTGGTCGCCGTTCAGCGCTGTAGCAGCAGCAGCCTGACTGATCGAGCTTGCACCCGATGTCGTCTGACCCTGAACCTTGGCCATCGCCTTGATGATCTCCGTTGGACCGCCGGCGAAACCAATACGCCAGCCGGTCATCGCATAAGTCTTGGAAACGCCATTGACCGTCAGCGTGCGCGGGAACAGTTCCGGCACGACTTCTGCAATGGTGGAGAATTTCAGGCCGTCATAAATCAGGTGCTCGTAAATATCATCGGTCAGAACATGCACGTGCGGGTGCTTCAGCAGCACAGCACCCAAGGCTTTCAGTTCCTCGCGTGTGTAGACGGCTCCCGTCGGATTGCTCGGCGAGTTGATGACGAACCATTTTGTTTTGGGCGTGATGGCCTTTTCGAGCTGCTGCGGCGATATCTTGAAGCCCTGCGCTGCCGTCGTATCGACAATCACCGGCGTTCCGTCCGCCAGCATGACCATCTCCGGGTATGAGAGCCAGTATGGCGCCGGAATGATAACTTCATCACCTGCATTCAGCGTCGCAAGGAAAGCGTTGGACAGCACCTGCTTGCCGCCGGTGCTGACGATAACCTGATCCATACCGTAGGTCAGATTATTATCGCGCTTGAACTTTTCGATAACGGCCTTGCGCGCCTCGATTGTGCCGGGAACAGGCGTGTATTTGGTCTGGCCCTTGTCCATCGCGGCCTTGGCGCCGGCCTTGATGTAATCCGGCGTGTCAAAGTCCGGCTCACCAATCGAAAGGCCGATAACGTCCTTACCCGCAGCTTTCATCTCGGCGGCTTTCGCGGCCAGAACCAGCGTGGCGGAGGGTTTGATTTTGTCGAGGCGTTTAGCGATAAAACTCATTTCAGCGGACTCCGTATGTCAATGTGATGATCCTTGAACCACTGGTCCAGCGGCTTCAGGACAGGGTTGTCGAGGGAAGAGATAAACAGCTTATGCACATGCGGGATGAACTTCAGGTAGCGGTCCTTGCCATCGCGCACGAACAGGCGCACAAAAATGCCCAGAACCTTCGCATGACGCTGCGCTGCAAGAACACGGAAGGAATAATCGAAACTATCGCGGTCAAAACCGCTGCCCATGCCGCGCATATAGCGGTCATAAAGATGCTTGCGTAAATCATCGGGGACATCGCGGCGCGCATCTTCCAGCAGTGACATCAGGTCATAGCTGAACTGGCCGATCAGCGCATCCTGAAAGTCCAGCAACCCGCAGGCCTGCAGACCTTTGGTATCCGGAACCAGCATAAGATTATCGACATGATAGTCACGCAGAACCAGTGTTTCCTGATCTTTGGGAAACTTTTTGAAAAGTTCTTTCCATACGCCAGCATAAGATTCTTTCATCTCTGCCGTCGGCTGCTTGCCTGTCAGCTTCGGATAGTACCAGTCAAGCAGCAGCATCGCTTCATCAACAAGACGCTGGTCGTCATATTTCCCCAGATCAATCGCGCTGCGCTGCGGATGTTTATGCAAGTGCACCAGAACATCCACCGCAAGTTCATACAGCGGCTTCGGATTAAAACCATTGTCAAACAGGCGCGTATATGTGTCCTCGCCGAAATCATCCAGCACCAGGAGACCGTTCGGAACATCCTTGTGGTGAACTTCAGGCGCATGCAGCCCCAGTGCGCGCAGATGCGAAGATATTTTCATGAAGGGTTCCACCATGACAAACGGCGGCACGGGCGGACGATCCGGCGGGTCTTCCATCAGCAGCATCGGCTTGCGCGAGGACATACCCTCCAGGCGGTAATAGCGGCGGAATGACGCGTCCGCCTGCATAGGATTCATGACGACATGTTCCCATCCCAGCGACTCTATAAAGCCTTCACGCTTTGCTCTGCGGAGGTCTGCAATTTCTTCCGGCATCGCCTGTTTCTGTACCTGCTGCATCGGGATATGTCCCTATTGTTGAAAACGTGAAAAGGGTAACATCCCACGGCAAAATAATCCAAATTTATTCAGAATATTTATTGACATAACTTTCTACATTTTTTGCACGTCAGTGGATATTCCCCGCTTTCTCGTGTATCAAAGGGATATGTCTTTGATAACCAGCGCAAAAGATCTGAAATCCTTATGCACACGCCTGAAGAAGGCGGAGTTCATCACGGTGGACACAGAATTCATCCGCGAGCGCACCTACTGGGCGCGGCTGTGCCTGATACAGGTGGCGGGACCGGACGAGGCTTTCGCCATCGACCCGCTGGCGGAGGGAATGGATCTCGCGCCGCTGTATGAACTTTTTCTCGACAAGAAAGTGCTCAAGGTATTCCACGCCTGCCGTCAGGATCTTGAAATCTTCTTCAAGGAAATGAACGGCAAACTGCCGACGCCTATTTTCGACACGCAGATCGCTTCCATGGTCTGCGGCTTCGGTGAGCAGGTCGGCTATGAGGTGCTTGTCAACTCCCTCCTCAAAAAGCAGCTGGATAAATCAAGCCGCTTTACCGACTGGGCGCAGCGTCCCCTCACCTCCAAGCAGCTGAAATATGCGCTGGGTGATGTCACGCACCTCCGCGCCATCTACGAAAAGCTCAATGCAAAAATCGAGAAGCTGAAGCGCGGCTCGTGGATCAAGGAAGAGCTGAAAAAGCTGATCGACAAAGAAAATTTCATTACCCGCCCCGAAGAAGCATGGGAGCGCATCAAGATACCGACGCACAAACCGCGTGCGCTGGGCATCCTGCGCGAAATCGCCGCATGGCGCGAACAGTTGGCGCAGAGCGCCGACGTACCGCGTGGCCGCATTTTGAAAGACGAAGCCCTGGCCGAAATCGCCCTGCATGCGCCGCCATCAAAAGAAGCTCTCGGCAAGATGCGCGGCATGCAGCAAGGGTTTGCCGAAAGCGAAAAAGGCGCCCAGCTATTGGAAGCCGTCAAACGCGGCCTTGAAACGCCGGAAAAGAATTTGCCGAAACGCGAACCGCGCCAGCACTTCCCGCCCGGCCTCGCGCCGACCATCGACCTGCTGCGCGTTCTGCTGAAATTGAAATCCGAAGAGAACGAGGTGGCGAGCAAGCTTCTTGCCTGCGCCAGCGACCTCGAACTGATCGCCGCCTTTGGCGACAAGGCCGAAGTCCCCGCCATGTCAGGCTGGCAGTTCAAAGTCTTCGGCAAGGAAGCCCTCGAACTGCGCGACGGCAAACTCGCGCTGGCGATTGAAGAAAACAAGCTGAAGCTGGTGAAGACTGCGTGAGTACGAATCTCACCCTCCCGCCATTTTTTATTAATTTTGCATTGGCAATTTAAATCCCTATGATGAAAAAAAAGCGTAATAAAATGGAAGCAGAAATTGTTGATGCTTTTATCAATAGCACAGTTGAAAACTTAATACTTCAGAATCCAAAACTCATTAAAAAGCCCATTGAAGAAATCAGACAACTAGCGCTTAAAGAGTTGAAAAAGGCGGTAACTGACAAAAACGTTAAATTTGTAGTAACTATTGATCACACAGAAACGCTTCTTAAAGAGGCAAGAATTAACAAAAGACGTGGCGACGTTGAGTTGTCAGCATTCTGGTACGCAACTTATTTTGAGCATAAAATAAATTTTTTGATTCACTTGGCCGCAAAACGCTTAAGTTTAACTAAAAGTACCTCTCAAGCTCTTTTACGCAAACCCAAACTAGAAGATAAATGTACGTGGATATTAGAAATATTAAAAATAAGGCAAATCAATAAAAATCATATAAAGGCAATTACAAATATTTCTGAAATCCGCAATAGATACATCCATTATAAATGGAACTATCGAGATATGGACAAAGATGCAAATGAGACAGATAAGATATTACTACAAAGAATCGAGAAAACTGTTCGATATATTATCTCTTTCGAAGAACATAGTCTTTTTAAAGGTATTAGAAAAAAAGCTCGTCATTAATTTGAGACATTTTATCGGCAGACTACACCCACCGTCATCTAGTCTGCCGTAGGCGCAGACTGAGAGAATACTGCGCAATATCGCGGGCTACCGCCCCGTCAATCTCGCGCCGTAGGGGCTGCGGAATGATTGACGGGTGGTAGTGCCTTTAGTTCTATTCACAATGAGTCAATAACCTGTGCCTTATAACCCGTGCCACATGCTAAAACATGCCACATGCTTTGCATGTAAAACATGCCAGGGCTGCAAACCGCTGTGTTGGCCTAAGGGAGAGATGGTTAGAAGGCTTCCTATTTCTTCTGTCTCCCTCTGACCGCAACAACAATTCGCGAGCACAGCCTAACTATGTCGGAAAAGTGCTATATTGTCAATAATAAATTGCTACATACGTAATTTATATTTTATATATTTGAAAAATAAGGATATTATATTTGAACCTGCATGGCTATTCGCCAAACAGTCTCCCAAAAAAGAGGGGAATATGGGGTTACTTAATAACTGCTTCGCGCCCCATCTTATCGGCCAAGGCCTGCATGGCATCGCGGATAACATCGGCGTTCAGCATATCCGAGCTCTCATTTAACTTTAAGATAAGCTGCTTATTGGTTAATTCTAATTCCGTTTGTTTCAGCAGCCCCAGCGCGCCGCCCGTCAGCAAATAACCCATGCGCTGGGCAAGACCGATGGTCGCGGCGAGATCAACCGTCCGGTCAGCCAGCAGCTTTAAAGCCGGTTTTATAATATCGTCGTAGTGGCCATCCCGGCGGACATAGCCCTTGTAGCGGACGTACTGCGTCATCGCCAGAAACGCCCGACCCGGATGATCAATGCCGTAGAATGGCATTACCAGAATGCGCTCGAAGGCATGGTTCGCCTGATATTCCTCATGCTCGAACCAGCCCGTATCGCTGAGCAGGCAGCTTGCCTCCATCAGCCGGATAAAGGCCGCATCCTGCCCGGCAAACAGCGGCTCCATCCACCGCGCCAGCACGACGAACCCTTTCAGGTCATCGAAACGGCTGATCCGCCGCGCGATCTTGGCGCAGCCGGAAATCAGCCCGTCCTGCTTTTTCATTCCCTCGCTGAGCTGGTCATACACCAGCCCCTCGCGCAGGCCGGTGCCGGAAAAAATGAGCCGGCGCGGGCTGATCTTTTTAAACAGGATCTCCATCGCCAGCGCCGCGGCACCGATATCCCTGAGACGCTTTTTAGACATGCCGACGGTTTTCTCGAGCGCGGCGGGTGTCTGCTGTGAAAGAAGCTCGGCAAATTCTATCGCCTTCTGCCCGCCCACCTGATAATGGTCGAGCAGCCTGAAGGGATATTGCGTCATGAACATATGCGCCGTCGCCATGGAGCGCCATGCGCCGCCCATCGCATAAAAATCCAGCCCCGCGCAATCTTTTAAAAAGCCGACGCCCGCCAGATGCTTTTCGATCATATCCACTTGCGCCGCCCGGCTTTTTTCCGCCAGCAGGCGATGGGAACCCAGCGGCAGGCTTACCTTGTGCCGTACCTGACCCTGTTCAACAGCGATCAGCTCCAGCGATCCGCCACCAAAGTCACCGATCACGCCATCATTGCCAAAGCCATTAGCCAGCACGCCCAGCGCGGAAAGCCGCGCCTCCTCCTCCCCGTCTATGACGGTGATCGTCAGGCCGAACTCTTGCTGGACCGTATCGATAAAGCTTTTGCCGTCTTTGGCGTCACGCACTGCTGCCGTCGCCACGGCGCGTATATTGTTAACCTTCATCGCCGCCAGCAAGCCCGAAAAGCGCCGGATGCTGTTCAGGGCCTTTTTTACTGAATCGGGGTTCAGATAGCCGGTTTTGCCCAGATCGGCGCCAAGATTGCAGATGTTTCTTTCGTTATGAATTCTGAACGGGGCCCGGTTCAGCCCGTCATAGACCACCAGCCGCACCGCATTGGAGCCGATATCGATAATCGCGACATAGTTTTTCGCAGCAGGCTGCTGATCGGACATGACAATTCCATTCGGTTCTTTTATAGTTTTTATAAGCTAAAAGGACTGATGATGAAAACACTTTATTTATTGCGCCATGCAAATGCAGCCCTCGCCACCCCGCCGCAAATGAGTGATTATGACCGCACTCTCTCGGCACAGGGGGTCAGAGAGGCGCGTGCCGTCGGCCGCTTCATGAAGTCCAACAGGATGCATCCGGATTTTATTCTATGCTCCAGCGCCGTGCGCACCACCCAGACGGCGCAAATCATCATGAACGCCCTTTTTGGAAAAACAGCGGCCCAGATACCCAATAACTTTGACAAAGAACTCTATCAGGCGCCTGACGAGAAAATTCTGGCCTCCATACAGAGCGCCAACCCTGCCCAGCACAGCCTGATGGTTGTCGCGCATAATCCGGGCATTGCGGAGCTTGCCTTCGCTCTTGGAAAAATCAACCGTTATGACCCCGGCACCCTGAGCATCTTCAGGGCAGACTGCCAGAGATGGGCTGAATTTTCTCCGGGCACTGTAAAACTTGAAAAAGTTTTTGTTCCTGAAAATTAAAAATACTGAATATTGGGAAGCAGATTATGAACGACTCTCTTCAAAAGAGCCTCAGCAAAGTACCTGAAGTCACATTGGCTTTCTGGATCATCAAGATTCTTGCAACAACGCTGGGGGAAACAGGCGGCGATGCGGTGTCTATGACTCTGGATCTTGGCTATGCTGTCAGCAGCTTTATCTTTGCCGGTATCTTTGTCGCCGCCGTGACTGTACAGGTCACGCGGAAAACATACCATCCCTTCCTCTACTGGGCCGTTGTCGTTGCCACAACAACTCTGGGAACGACGATGGCCGATTTCGCGGACCGCTCGCTTGGCATCGGCTATGCCGGCGGCTCATCTCTCTTGTTTGTTCTTCTCATGGCATCGCTTGGCTTCTGGCGGTGGTCCTCGGGTTCTGTTTCCGTCGACACCATCACTTCACGCAAGCCCGAGATGTTTTACTGGGGTACGATATTATTCTCCCAAACTTTAGGCACCGCGCTTGGCGACTGGATGGCGGACACAAACGGCCTTGGCTATGAACGCGGCGCACTTGTATTTGCCATCGGCCTGGCGTTAATTGCCGCAGGATACCGCTACACCAAAATTTCGCATACAGTCCTGTTCTGGAGCGCCTTTATTCTCACAAGACCGCTCGGCGCCACATTAGGCGATCTCCTTGATAAACCGATTGAGCATGGCGGATTTGCCTACGGGCGTTTCTCCGCCTCTACGATCCTTGCGATCCTGATGGTCGCCTGCATCCTTTTCCTGCCAAAAATAAAGAGCCCGCAGACCTCTTAATAAAAACTCTGCGGATCGATATCGACTTTAAGCTGGACAGCGCTTGGCACCTTGACTGCCGAAAGCCATTCACCCAAAAACTTCTGCAGCGCAATCGACTTATCCGTCTTGACCAGAAACCGGCGGCGGTGCTTGCCGCGCAGGAANNGCCGCCAGACGGCCAAAGGGCGGCATGCCCGCGCGTTCACGCTCCCGTGATTCAGCCTCAAGGAAGCTATCACGGTCATTGGCGATCAACGCCTGCATCACCATCTGCTCCGGCATATAGGTCTGCACATAAACGCGCCCGGGCTTTTCTCCACGACCGGCACGTCCCGATACCTGATGCAACAGCTGGAATGTCCTCTCACCCGCCCGCAAATCCCCCCCGGATAACCCTAAATCGGCATCGACCACACCGACACACGTCAGCGACGGAAAGTGATGCCCCTTGGCAATGATCTGCGTGCCGATAATCACATCCACCTCATGCGCTTCGATCTGCCGCACGGCATCGTTGATCATCTTCGGACTGGTCACAACATCACTGGCAAGGATAAGCGTCCGTGCATCGGGCAGAAGGTTCTGCACTTCTTCCTGAATGCGCTCGACGCCGGGGCCGCAG
>PLXM01000204.1 GCA_003153235.1 Rhodospirillales bacterium | reverse complement strand
GTCTGCACGTCGGGCTTGATGTACTGCATCGTGTCATACATGGCGAGACCGGATGTCACAACACCGCCCGGCGAGTTGATATAGAGGTAAATATCACGCTTCGGGTTCTCCGACTCAAGGAATAACATCTGCGCGCAAATAAGCGTCGACATATGATCCTCGACCTGACCGGAGAGAAAAATAATGCGCTCCTTGAGCAAACGCGAGTAGATATCGTAGGAACGCTCGCCCCGCGCGGTCTGTTCGATGACCATTGGTATCAAGATGCTTGCTTGCTCTGGAATATTCATCATAGGGCTCCCCTTGGCTTTAAAAGTGAAAAAAGTGGCCGATCATTTCTGACCGACCACTCATATTAGCAAGCTTGAAAGGTTAGTTTAAGAGTTATTTTAGGAAGCTTTCGGAGTAGCCGTCTTTCTTGCCCTCGGTTTGGCAGCCGTTTTGCCAGCATTATCGTTGGCAGCAGCTTCGAGAGCCTTTTCCTGCTTCTTGCCAGCAGTCCAGAATTCAGGAAACTGGGCAAGAGCGACAGACAGCTCAGGACGCAGACGCGCAAGCTCTTCTTCAGGGACAGTATCCGGGCTGTTGATAACGCTGCGTATTTGGGCAGCCGTTTTGTATTTGGAAATAGACCGTTCCTTGGCTTTATTGAACTCGCTTGTCAGCTCCCTGTCTGCAGCATATGGAGCCGTCTTTGTTTCTGGCAATTTTACGATGCCGTCAATAAAGCCGATCTTCTTCGCCTGTTCAGCCGAGAACCATGTATCACGGTTCAGGACAATGCCCCAGTACTCCTTCGTGAGTCCTGTGTGATCCTGATAAATACCCTTCAGGTCCTCAATCAGTGTGGAGTGGAAAGCTCTGCCGATTTCCAAGTCTGTGGGTGTACCATCACCGCCGCCAGAACCTTGGTGAACCAGCAGACGAGCATTCGCAGCCATAAGACGGGTGTCGCCACCAACGAGAAGGATGGAACCCATCGATGCCTGCATGCCGATACCAATCGTCTTGATCGGGCATTTAACCTGACGCATGACGTCATAGATGGCCAGACCATCAACAACGGAACCGCCAGGAGAATTAATAATCATCTGGATCTCTTCATTGGGATCCTGTGCTTCAAGAAACTTTAATTGGGCAATAACCACGCCTGCCAAGCCAGCGCCGACTTGGTCATTAACAATAATGGTGCGCGTCTCGTTCAGAACCTGAGAGAAAATATCGTAACCTGAACCATCCTTACCACGAACGGAGGGGACGAGCACAGACTGCGGCTCCTCATCAGACTCACCGGTAGCGGAATTAAATTCTTTTGTTGCTTTTGTTGGTTTAGCCATCTTGTAGGTGCCTTTCTTGCTTTTGTTATATATTACCACTCGCTCACTTTTTTTATTCTTATCCGATCATTTTTTGTCGGAATTTTTCGTTTCTTTCTTTTCTCCAGAATCTTTTGAAATTTTATCACTCGACTTTTTAGCAGATTTCGCTTTCTTAGGCAAATCCTGCTCTGCAGCCTTAGTTAATTCTTCAATATCGACCTGACGCGTTATTATATTAGCACTTTCCAGAACGAAGTCAACCACTTTATCCTCATAAATCGGGGCCTTTAGGCCTTCGAGAGCATTCTGGTTTTTCTGATAGAATTCAAATATTTGACGCTCTTTTCCTGGGTAGCGGCGGGCTTCATTAACGACAGCCTGCTGTAATTCTTGGCTGGTCACTTCAATCTTGTTGATTCGGCCAACTTCGGCCAGAACCAGTCCCAGCTTGACGCGGCGTACAGCGATATCGCGATACTCTTCTTTCTCTTCTACGGAAGCGTGAGCATCATCGTGATCGCAGTCCGGACCGTGAACATGGTTGGAATCATTATGATCATGCGCCTGATGATCTTGAGCGTGGCCCTTAACCTGCTGCCATATGCCTTCGAACTCCGCTTCGACCATACCTGCCGGAACAGCGAAATCATGTGCTTCATCGAGAGCATCGAGCAGTGCACGCTTGACGTTCATGCGTGCAACCTGATCGTACTCCTTCTGGATCTGCTGCTCGAGAACTTCCTCTAGCTTGGAGAGATCTTCAAAGCCCATCGATTTCGCGAAGTCTTCGTCTATCTTGGGAGCAACAGGAGCGCGCAGCTCTTTCACATCCACTTCAAAAACAGCCTTGACGCCGCGCAGCTGCTCCTGCCCGTAATTTTCCGGGAAGGTCACTTTCACGGTTTTGTGGTCGCCGACCTTGGCGCCGGCAAGCTGATCTTCAAACGTATCGATAAAGCTCTTCGAGCCCAGCTCAAGCGGGAAATCGCCGCCCTTCATACCGGGGAAAGGCTTGCCGTCCACTGTGCCGTCGAAGTCGATAACAACGATATCGCCTTTCTTGGCAGCGCGTTTTTCTTCAACCTTCTCGGAGGCCTTGTTGCTGCTGGCAATACGCTGCAGCGTTTCCTTGACTGTTTTTGCGTCAGGCTTCGCCGTCAGCTTTTCCAGCTTGAGGGATTTCAAATCCATCACCTTGATTTCAGGCAGCAGTTCGATCGCCATCGTGTACTCAAGGCCTTCTTTTTCATCAAAGCTTTTCACTTCGATTTTTGGGCGCATTGCAGGGCGCAATTCATTCTCGTTGATGGCTTTCAGCGTGCTGTCATTGACGGCGCTTTCCAGCACTTCGCCCATGACGGCCTTGCCGTACTTGGATTTCAGCAGCGCGAGAGGAACTTTACCGGGGCGGAAGCCGGGCATATTGGCCGTCTTGCCGATTTCCTGCAGCTTCTCGTTGATCTTCTCGTCGATCTCTTTGCCTGTCATCTTGACGACGTATTCGCGCTTCAGGTCTTCTTTTTTAGTCTGTGTGATCTGCATCGGGTAAACTTTCATCCTCTCGTTAATAAATCTTTCTAGTGGTGCGGGCGGAGGGATTTGAACCCACACGCCTTGCGGCACTGGAACCTAAATCCAGCGCGTCTGCCAATTCCGCCACGCCCGCCAAAACCGAAGCTTCGATTCATAGGAAAAATGGCGGGGAGGCGCAACATTTTTATGTGGAATAAAATGTCTATTTGGACTATACATAAAACATTATGACTCATACAGAGCTTTTTGGTGCTTTTTCTACCCTGATGTCCCTGCTTTCCCGTGCAAATTACTTCAATGCGATTTTCCAGGGGAAAACGCGGCCGCATGCATTTTCATGGCTGATCTGGGGGACAATTTCCAGTATCGGTGTGGCGGCACAGATCGCTGAGGGCGCAGGCCCCGGCGCCTGGGCACGCGTCTTCGGCTCGTCCACCTGCTTTATCCTCGTGATCGTTGCACTGCTCAAAGGCACGCGTGATGTCAAACGTAGCGACTGGATCACACTGATTGTCGCCCTCTCCGCTATTCCGTTATGGATCGTCACCAAGACGCCCGTATGGTCCGTCTTGATTGTCTGCACAATCGATACGCTCGGCTATTTCCCGACTATACGAAAATCATGGGATCACCCCTATCAGGAAGCAGCGCGCAGTTACCTGTTCTCCAGCTGCAGCGCCTTTTTCTCGGTACTTGCCGTTGAGCATTATACCCTGTCGACATGGCTTTATCCGGCGGTACTGACGTGTTCCAACTCCGCACTGGCGGGGTTTTTGCTCTGGCGGCGGCATGTTTTACATGATAAATCCTTGCCACAGGAAACACATGACACATAAAACTGTACATATCATCGGCGCCGGCATGGCGGGATCGGAAGCGGCATGGCAGGCGGCAGAGACCGGGATCAAGGTCGTGCTGCACGAAATGCGCCCCGTCAAAAAGACCGAAGCGCACCAGACGGACAAATGCGCGGAGCTTGTCTGCTCCAATTCTTTCCGCTCGGACGATGCGGAATATAACGCTGTGGGTTTGCTGCACGAGGAAATGCGCCGCGCTGGATCGCTGATCATGCGCTGCGGGGATGCGTCAAAGGTTCCGGCGGGCTCCGCTCTTGCCGTTGACCGCGAAGCGTTCTCCGAGATGGTCACCAAAGAGCTGCACAATCACCCCAACATCACCCTCGACAGAAACGAAGTCGCGGGATTGCCGCCAGCAGAATGGGAGAATGTGATTGTCGCAACAGGACCGCTCACCTCGCCCGCGCTCACGGACGCGATCAGGAAACTCACGAATGAAGATCATCTCGCTTTCTTCGATGCCATTGCGCCGATTGTTTTCAAGGAAAGCATCGATATGTCGAAGGCGTGGTTCCAGTCGCGCTACGATAAACCCGGCCCCGGCGGCACAGGCAAGGACTACATCAACTGCCCGATGGAGAAGGACGAATACTACGCCTTTGTCGATGCATTGATCGCGGGCGAGAAAACAGAATTCAAGGAATGGGAAAAGAACACGCCCTATTTCGAGGGCTGCCTGCCGATCGAAGTGATGGCGGAGCGCGGGCCAAACACATTGCGCTTCGGGCCGATGAAGGCAATCGGCCTTATCAACCCCAACGCCACCACCTTCCCGCGCCCGTGGGCTGTCGTGCAACTGCGTCAGGACAATGCGCTCGGCACGCTCTATAATATCGTCGGCTTCCAGACAAAATTGAAGTATGGCGAGCAAACACGCATCTTCAAAATGATCCCCGGCCTCGAGAACGCGGAATTCGCCCGCCTCGGCGGCATTCACCGCAACACCTTCATCAACAGCCCGAAACTGCTCGACGCGACACTGCGCATGAAAGCCATGCCGCGTTTGAGATTTGCGGGACAGATGACGGGATGCGAAGGCTACATCGAAAGCGCCACAGTCGGATTACTGGCGGGACGCTTCGCCGCTGCGCAAGTGCTAGGGCAAGATATCACCACGCCGCCGGTCACAACCGCGATGGGCGCGCTGCTCAACCACATCACCACCGGCGCCAACGCCGAAACCTTCCAGCCGATGAACATCAACTTCGGCCTCTTCCCGCCGCCCGATGTAGATATCAGCGGTCGCGAGCGCAAGAAGGCTTATACGTCGCGCGCTCTAGCAGATTTTGATGGGTGGATTAAAGAGTGGAAGAAAGCAGCCTAGCTTTCAGCCATGTTATGCAATGGCAGACCCTTTATTTTTTAGACTTTGAGGAATTTTGGCTTTTAATTTCTTATGAAATAGGCATAGTAATTAAGACCTCAATTTTTGGAGTAAGCTGTGGCCATTGCCTCCACCTGGCATAACGAAAACGGATTTGAATACGCCCTGTTTCCGGCACCGTCGGGAAAGCCGGAGAGCCTGATTATTTTTATGCACGGCCTTGGATCCGACACCTATATTTCTGACGAATGCATACGCGCTATCCGCAAAAAGATTCCGAGCGCGGATGTTATAGCGCTGCAAGGTCCCATCAAGATAAAAAAATCTTACATTCCCAATGTCACAAGAGGTTATAGCTGGTTCCACCTCTTTGACGGCTCCGTGGCGGCAAAGGCAAAGACATGGCTTTCCCATGTATTCAACCGCCTGAGTGTTGCAGAGAAAGTCGAGGCCTTTGCTCACGCCGAACTGACAAAACGCGGCTTGACCGAAGATAATCTGGCTTACATGGGGACTTCAATGGGCGGCATTGTCGCGCTACAGGCGGGCCTTACAGGTGAAAAACCCGTAGCGGCCATCGTATCACGCGGAGGCGCTATTCTCCCGCTAACCAAGATCAAAACTCCCTCCAAAGTTTTCCTGCAGGTAGGAGAGCTGGACGAGTTGTTCAATAATCCCCCGCTGAAGCCCGGCGAAGGATTCCTCAAGCGCGCGTTTTCCCTTGCCACCGGAAAACTCACCTTGAAACATAAACAAAGTGCGGAGTTCCTGAAAAAGAATAATGTTCCCCTGACCGAAAAAATTTATCCCAAGCAGGGGCATGCGCTCAACAACCTGGCATGGGATGATGGCATAGATTTTATAGCCAAAGCCCTCCCGCCCCCCAAGCCGAAAACTACTCCCTGACGCGCTGACGTATTTTTATGGCCGTCTAACAAGGGAAAACGCCGTTTAAAAGCTCATTAACCCTTTCCTGTTATGCTCAAAGGCAGGAGGAAGCATGATTACGGCTGATGAATTCTTTGCCGCCAAGCGGCAAAAACAGCAGAAGAAAACGGTGGCTCATCATCACAACGTCTATGTGATCGAGCTTGATCCAAAGGTGCTGAAAGACCGCAAGTTTCGCGCTGCTAATCCGCTGCACGATCCCGCCAAGCCCTGCCTTTACGTCGGCTCGACGGGTCTTTCGCCGTATGAACGTTTCCTGAACCACAAGGATGGCTACAAATCAAACCGCTATGCGGAAAAATTCGGCCTGCACCTGCGCCCGGATTTGTTCACGGTCTACAATCCGATGCCCTACGAAGCCGCCATCGAACTCGAAAAAGAGCTCGCCGACGGCCTGCGCGAAGAGGGCTATGCGATCTGGCAGGCTTAGGAAATTATCCCCAAATAAGCAAAAATATGCTACAATACGTAGAATCTAAGCTTTGAATTTTTTTAGAGCTTCAGAAAACGGCACGCCAAGATGTCGGAAATATAAAAAAAGGAGACAGCACATGTCCAAATATGAAATCTATTATCTAGGCTTCCTTCTCAAAATTAAAAAACTTTCATCAGGTCTTTGGAGCGTCTCTACCTCCATAGGCCATCATCGCCTCTTTGAAAAATACCGCGATGAATCAGTTTCTTTAGAAAGAATGAAAAAGAGCATTCAAGGTATTCTTGAGAAGTTGTAAAATTAAGATGCGCCAGTAAGTCGGCTTATCCCGCCAGCTTCTCCTTGACGAGGCCGCCGACTTTGGAGAAATCCATCTGGCCGGAATATTTAGCCTTGAGTTCATTCATGACCTTGCCCATGTCCTTGATGGAACTGGCGCCGGCGGCGGCAATTGCGCCCTGCACGGCGGCCGAGACTTCAGCATCGGACATCTGCTTCGGCAGGTAGCCTTCGATCACCTTGATTTCGCCGGCTTCCTTGTCGGCAAGATCCTGACGCTTACCCTGCTCGTACATCTTGATCGACTCCTGACGCTGCTTGACCATGGATTGCAGCAGGGACAATATCTGCGCATCGCTAATGCCCTCGCGGCTTTCGGCGGTGCGGGCAGCGATGTCCTTGTCCTTCATGGCAGCAATCATCAGGCGGATGGTGGCAACTTTTATTTCGTCCTTGGCGATCATGGCCGTTTTCAGGTCTGCGGTGAATTTCTCTCTTAACATGGCTTATACCTCGCTTGTTGAGGGGCTATGATAACAGCCTACTCCATAATTACAAGCCACCCATAAACTCTTGCATCCCACCGCCTGACAGAATAAAATGGCCACTTGCCCGATATTTCCGGCGTTTATTAAAGGTTATTTAGATGACAACGAAAGTTCCTATTACCCTGACTGGTTTTAACCAGCTTCAGGAAGAAATAAAAGTTCTCAAAACGGTCGACCGCCCGCAAATCATTCAAGCAATTGCCGAAGCGCGCGATCATGGCGACCTATCGGAAAATGCCGAATACCACGCCGCCCGCGAGCGCCAGAGCTTTATCGAAGGCCGCCTCATGGAGCTGGAAGACAAGCTGTCGCGTGTCGATGTCATCGACCCCGCCAAGATGGGCGGTAACGTCATCAAGTTCGGCGCAACGGTCGAAGTCGTGGACGAGGACACCGAGAAGGAACACGTCTATCAGATCGTCGGCGAATATGAATCCAACTTCGAAAAAGGCAAGCTCGCCTTCACCGCTCCGCTGTCACGCGCGCTGATCGGCAAGACCATCGGCGACACGGTCGAGGTCAATACGCCCAAGGGCGCGAAGGCCTACGAGGTCCTGAAGGTTCTCTACAAATAAAAGTTTTTCTTAAGCTTTACGCTTAAGGAAGTAAGGGGAGGCAACGGGGCTCCAGACGGGCGTCTTCGGCTTGATGACGGAAGGCTGGCGGCCGTAGTCCTGCTCCACGAACACCTTGTCGATATTGCCCTGCCATCTGCCGTAGAAACGCTCCAGCAGCCGCACGGCCCAGTTCTTGCCACTATCGGCGATTTCATGCAGCGGTGCGAGATAAATGCTTTCATCGTTGCCGTTCTCGTCCTTGATCGCGCGGCGCTTGAGGCCGGCTTCAGACAAGGCGACGCAGTTCTTGGCGATCTCCTGCACTGTTGTGCCCATAAACGGCGTCTGCAGGCCCGATTTCGGCGTCTGCTTGCGCAGGTATT
Source organism: Rhodospirillales bacterium (assembly GCA_003153235.1). GTDB lineage: Bacteria > Pseudomonadota > Alphaproteobacteria > Micavibrionales > UBA2020 > PALSA-926. The sequence goes on along the minus strand of PLXM01000204.1, from coordinate 13,382 downwards.
CGCGGTCGTCATTCGTCCAGTCGCAGACCATGTCATAGGCGGAATTGAGCGCCTGCTTGTCGTAGAGCAGCCCGACCCAGAATGCCGGCAGCGCCTTGATCATTTCGGCGGGGCCGTTGTCCGCGCCGCGCATCTCGAGATAGCCGCGCACACGCACTTCCGGCCAGATGGTGTTGAGATGGTTTTCCCAGTCGGCAATAGTCGCCTTGCGGCCCGGAAACTCTTCAAGCTTGCCTTCCATGAAGTCCTTGAATGTCGCGCCGTGAACATCAACGAAAGTGCCGTTCCTGTAAATGCCCAGCATCGGCATGTTCATGGCGTAATCGACGAATTTCTCAAAACCGAAGTCTTTTTCAAAAGCGACGGGCAGCATAAAACCGTAACGCCCGTCCATGTAATTGTGCAGTACTTCACTGCGGTAGCTCTGATAGCCGCTCGGCTTGCCTTCGCTGAAAGGCGAGTTGGCAAACAGGGCGATAGCGATCGGCTGCAGCGACAAGGCCACGCGCAGCATCTTCACCATGTCCTCTTCTGACTGGTAACCGAGATTGACCTGCAGCGCGGAGGTGCAGTTAATGCCATCCATGCCATGCGGAATTTTTTGCTGCTCGATGAACTGGCGCCATGCGCTGTAACGCGACTTGGGTACCGTCGGGATGTTGTCGCCGTTATGCGTCGGGTGATACCCCATCGCCAGCAGCCCTATACCAAGGCTCTTGCCGATTTCGACTGCTTCGCCGATGCGCTCATCCGTTTCCTGCGCTGTCTGGTGAACATTCTTCAGCGGCGCGCCGCCCGTCTCCATCTGCCCACCGGGTTCCAGCGTCCAGTTGACATCGTCCTTCTGCATCTCGATGAGCCTGCCCTGCTCGTAGCCCGGCTCCCAGCCCTGCTGGTCAACCATCTTCTTCAGGAAATCCCGTATGCCGGGTTTGCCGTCCTTGCTTATGTAAGGTACGGGTTCGTGGCCATCGATATAAAATGGCGGCTTCTCGTGCTCGACGCCGACCAGCAGCTTGTCGGCCGGCGTGCAGCAGCTTCTGAACCACTCGACGAGGTCAGCTTTGCTCTCAATCTCTTTATTACCAAAATGGCTTTCTTTGGACATACTCTACCCTTCAATTATCTCTGCAATAATTCCCCCCACGGGAAGCAAGTTTTGTACTTGAAAAAACGATTAGGGGATACAGAAATTTTTAGGTCATAAATAATTATGGGATGATTATTTCTGGATATATGCTGCAATGCAAGAGCAATGATTATTGGCTAGACATAATGTTTAATAAAAAACATCAAGATAAAAGCTGAACACCAGATAATGCTGAAATAAGTGCCGTTTCAGACCTTAAAATACGCGGCCCCAATGATACAGAATATACATATTGCATTTTTTTCACAAAATCGATTTCGGAATCCGAGAAACCTCCCTCAGGTCCGGTCAGAATAGCCAGCGGTTTTTTTGCAAGTTTACGCATTGTCTCGACCAAGTTTGGGGCGTCCATTCTTTCAATGCAGAAAATGAGATTCCTTTCTGAACTAAATGAATTCAAATATTTTTTTAAATCAATCAACGGCTCAACAGTCATGACATCATTGCGCTCCGACTGCTCTGCCGCTTCAATAGAAATAGCCTGCAAGCGTTCCTGATTGATCTTGTGCACAACCGTATGCTCGCAGACAACCGGAATGAATTTTGCCGCACCCAGTTCGCAGGATTTTTCGATCATCAGGTCAAAGGCTTCCTTCTTGACCGGAGACGCCAGAACCCAGATATCGGGGCTGGATTTTTGTTCAAGTATTTGATGATCTAATTTTATGAATGCTTTGTTTTTATTTATTTCTTCCAGCTCCGCAAGCCAGTCTCCATCGCGACCATTGAACACGCGCAGCTTGTCGCCCGCCGACTTCCTCATGACATTTCTGAGGTAATGCGCCTGACCTTCTGATAAAGCGCATATTTCACCCTGAACAAAATCCGGCTCAGGTATATAGAGGCGTACGAGCTTTTTGTAATCTTCAGTTCCCAAAATACTATAACCTTGCGAGTTTCCGTCAGAGGCTTATGATCGTAGCAGAGACTAAAACACGGCGGGAAAAAATCAAACCATGTTTTCGGATATTAATCTCTCGCAGATTATTTTCAGAAAAGCGCCTGCGTCATGGCACCCTTACATCAAGCTGTCGCGGCTGGACCGCCCAATCGGCATCTGGCTTCTGCTCATTCCCTGCCTGTGGGGCATTGTTCTGGCTAGCGGCGGAATTGCCAATATCTCCCTCCAGACCTGTCAGACCATAATTCTTTTTGCTATCGGCGCTGTGCTGATGCGCTCCGCAGGGTGTGTTATTAACGACTTATGGGACATGAAGCTGGATGCCGCCGTTGACCGGACCAAAGCGCGTCCGCTGGCCTCCGGCGAGATCAGCGTCGCCAATGCCCTGCGGTTTCTTGTCGTTCTTTTGATATTAAGCCTCTGCATCCTTGTCTTACTGTCACACACAGCCATCGTCCTCGGCGTTCTATCTCTAGGGCTTGTGGTGGCTTATCCGTCAATGAAGCGTCTGACATGGGTTCCGCAGCTGTTCCTCGGATTAACATTCAACTGGGGCGCACTGATGGGCTGGGCTGCTGTCACTGACAGCATTTCATTGCCCGCCATCCTGCTCTATATCTCCGGCATCTTCTGGACGCTCGGCTATGACACTGTTTATGCGCATCAGGACAAGGAAGATGATGCTCTTATCGGCATCAAATCCACAGCGCGACTGTTCGGCGACAACAGCAAGTTCTACGTAGGCATTTTCTATGCTGCATCAGTGATTTTTTTATTCGTGGCAAAAGCCGAAGCATCCTTCGGCTTGCTGACGCCGCTACTGACAGGACTACCTGCTGTTCAGGCTGGCTGGCAGATCAGAAACTGGGATATGAACGATCCGCACTCATGCCTCAAAATATTTAAATCAAATCAGATATATGGCCTATTGGCGCTGCTGATGCTGGCGCTGTGATTTTTACATTATTGACGCTGCATCAAATTTCCTTTATATACATAAGGCATGGCAAACAAAGGACCTAGAGTCAAAAAGATCCCCGACGGAGATTCGCACGAGCGTCTTGTATGCCCGGAATGCGATCACATCGAATATCAGAATCCTAAAATTGTGAACGTTACTGTCGTCACCTATAAGGACGAATTCCTGCTCTGCCGCCGCGGCATCGAGCCCAGCAAAGGATACTGGACCATTCCCGGCGGCTACATGGAGAACGGCGAGTCCCTAAAAGAAGGCGCCCTGCGCGAAACTTTCGAGGAGGCCGGCGCCAAGGCAAAAGCCGGCCCGCTGATCGCCATCTTCCAGCCGCCAAGCAAGGAAGAAGTCATCATGATTTTCCGAGGTGAACTGCCGACCCGTGAAGCCAAGGCCGGCATCGAGTCTCTCGAAGTGAAGTTTTTCAAATGGGAAGATATACCGTGGAAAGAACTAGCCTTCCCGTTCGTCGGCGAAGCGCTGCTGGCTTATCAAAAGACAAAGGACAAGACGGACTTCCAGCCTATCATGATTGAAGGCCAGCCCTATAAAAAGCTGCCTCCGGCAAATAATAACAAGCCGCCCGTACCGCCGAAGCCTTGATAGCTTGTAATGAAAGCCTTCTTCAAGAATTTTGCACTGGTTACCCTCGTCGTTGTTGTAACAGCTGCTGTTACAGTAAAACTCACCACCTCCTATTTATTTCCGCGCCCCTTCGAGCCTGTGGAACTCAGCCACAAGGAACAACAGGCGCTGGATACCAAGCTTAAAAACCTGAATCTCCAGTTACAGGCCTCGCCCGCTGTAAAAAACAAACAATCCGAAAAGACGGAAGCGCCCGTTCTGAAGCCCGAGCCTTACAGCGAGGTTGGCGCCTCGCGCGAAGTCAGCTTTAGTGAGCGCGAAGTCAATGCCCTGATCGCGAACAACACCGATCTTGCCAGCAAAGTTGCGGTTTCCCTCACAAAAGATCTTGTCAGCGTGAAAATCCTCATCCCACTTGATCCCGATATGCCGGTTATGGGCGGAAAAACGCTCAAGGCTTCCGCCGGTCTTGAACTTGCCTACAGGGAGGGGAAGCCTGTGGTGATCCTCAAAGGCGTCAGCCTGTGGGGTGTGCCTTTACCCAACGACTGGCTGGGCGATCTCAAGGAAGTGGATCTTGTCCATCAATTCGGCAACGAAGGCTTCTGGAAGGATTTCGCCGCAGGCGTCGATTATATCTCCGTCGGCGACGGAGAATTGAACCTTAAGCTGAAGAAATAACTACCTCTTCACCTGATGCACCAGCTGGCCGATACGCTGACTGACAAGAGTGAGCATTTCAAGCTCGACTTGTTTTTCCTGCTTCAGCTCTTCCACCATCTGCACGATTTTAGCGACAATGTCCTGATGCCCTTCAAACCAGGCATCGACAAGCAGCTTCTGTCCCTTGGAGGACTTCTTTGCCGACTGCAAAATCGCCGCCGTCAGCGCTGCCTGCTGGCTATAGAAATCATCGGTAAGCCCGCTGATGACGCGCGCCTGCCAGCCGTTTTCGGGCGTGAGATGCGAAGCCTGACGCCGCAGCCAGTCGAGCCCGAGCTTTTCGCCCGTCTGGAAGTAGGCTGCCGCAATCGTGCGGATATCGCCTTTTGTTTTGTGGGCGATGGTGATGATATCGTTGGCCGAGGACAGCAGGCTCATCACGGCAATTTCCTGCGCGATCTTGTCCGGCATGCCTTTCTCCGAGAATTTTGTCTCCGACTTTTTGAGCATCTCACGCACGCTGGCAGGAATGACGCTTTCGATCTCTTTCATCAAGACCTCGACGCCCGGCTTGAAGGCAGCAACGCCCTCGTTCACCTGCAAATGTCCGCCGCCAAAACGCAGGAACCATGTCACTGCGCGTTTAACAACCTGCGAAACCTCATGGAAGGCTGTCATCTGCACCTGGTAGGGCACCTTGTTATCAAGCATCTCGACCGATTTCAGGATATCATTCACACGGAATGCCTCGCTCACGATCATGTAGGCGCGGATGACTTCCTCGGCTGATGCACCCACCTTGTGGATGCGCGACTGGACGAACACCGGCCCCATGCGGTTGACCAGCACGTTCACGATCTGCGTGGCGATGATGCCGCGTTTCAGCTTGTGGTTCCTGATTTCGGCATCGTACTTGTGCAGCACTTTTGGGAAGTAATCGAACAGCAAGCCTTCCATCGCCGGATCGTCGGGGATATCCGATTCCATCAGATGAGTGAACAGCGTCATCTTCGCATAGGCGAGCAGCACCGACAGCTCGGGGCGTGTCAGCCCCTTGCCGTCACGCGCCAAACGCGCCAGTGCTTCATCATCCGGCAGCCCTTCAAGCTGTCGCTTGATCAGTCCTGCCTTTTCAAGGTCGCGGATGAACTCTGCGTGCAGCCCCAAATTCTCTTTTGCCTTAAATTGCAGTAGGCTGAGGGATTGCGGCTGCTGGTAGTTATCGCGCAGTACCAGTTCCGCCACGCTGTCCGTCATCTGTTCCATCAGCTTGTTCCGCTGTGGCAGGGTCATCTTGCCCTTGACCATGACATCCGCCAGAAGGATCTTGATATTGACCTCATGGTCCGAGCAATCAACACCGCCGGAATTATCAATAAAGTCTGTATTGATCCGGCCGCCATGGCGGGCATATTCGACACGGGCAAGCTGCGTCACACCCATGTTGGCCCCTTCGCCGATCACTTTCGCCCTGACTTCGCTGGCATCAATACGGCTCGCATCATTGCTCTTGTCGTCAGCATCGGCATGGCTCTGCTTCGAGCTCTTGAGGAACGTGCCGATCCCGCCGAACCATATCAGTTCTACCTCCGCTTTCAGGATAGCCTTCATCAGTTCATCGGGCGCCACACTGTCCTGTGAAATGCCGAAGCATTTCTTGATCTGCGGTGTCAGCTTGAGCGTCTTAGCCGATCTTTCATAGATCATACCACCGGCAGAGAGCTTCGACTTATCGTAAGCATCCCAGCCCAGACGCGCCTTGAACATACGTTCGCGCTCGGCAAAGCTCTTGGCAATATCTGGCGTCGGGTCGCAGAAGATATGCACATGGTTAAACGCGCCGACCAGCTGCATCTGTTTCGAAAGCAGCATGGCATTACCGAAAACGTCACCCGCCATATCGCCCACGCCAACCAGCGTAAAGGGCTCGGTCTGAATATCCTTGCCCAGTTCACGGAAGTGTCGCTTGACCGACTCCCAGCCGCCACGCGCCGTGATGGCTATCGCTTTGTGGTCATAGCCAGTCGAACCGCCGGAGGCGAAAGCATCCTGCAGCCAGAAATCGGCGTTCATGGAAAGTTCGTTGGCGATATTAGAGAAGGTCGCTGTGCCTTTATCGGCCGCAACGACAAGATAGGGATCGACACCGTCATGGCATACGACATCTTTGGGACGAACGATCTTGCCCTTGACGTTGTTATCCGTGATATCCAGCAGCGCCTTGATGAATATCTTGTAGCACTCGATGCCTTCCTGCTGATAAGCCTCGCGCGCATTAAAGTTTTTGCCTGCTTCGCCCGGCGGTGCTTTCGGCGGCTGCTTGACGACGAAACCGCCCTTCGCGCCCACAGGCACGATGACGGTGTTCTTCACCATCTGCGATTTCATCAGGCCAAGAATTTCGGTGCGGAAATCATCATGGCGGTCGGACCAGCGGATCCCGCCGCGCGCGATTTCCCCACCGCGCAGGTGAACGGCCTCGACACGGGTGGAGTAGACAAAAATCTCGACATGCGGGCGCGGCAGCGGTAGATCAGAGATGTTCTTACTGTTCAACTTGACAGCGAGGACCGATCTCGGCGTTCCATCCGCATGCATCTGGAAGAAGTTGGTGCGCAGCGTGTTCTCGATCAGCGTCTTGAAACCGCGCAGGATGCGGTCATGGTCAAGCTTCTGCACGGCCTGCAGCATTTCCGTGATGCGGGTGCCGGTTTCCTTGCCGCGCTTCTCAACCGGCGTCTTGAGCTTCGGATCATGCATCTCGAGGAACATATTGACCAGCTCACGCGAGATCTGCGGATACATGCCAAGCACCTGCTCGATATAAGCACTACTGAACGGGAATTTTTCCTGGCGCATGAACCTGTTGTATGTGCGGAGCACAATAGCCTCGCGCCATGTCAGGTTGGCACGCAGGACCAATTGATTAATACCGTCGTTTTCGGCGCGGCCCTTCCAGACCTGCAGGAACGTCTCCTCGAAATTATTTTTAACGACATCGATCCTGATGTCCTCGGACCCCAATAGGGCAAAGTCGTGTATCCAGACGGGCTTTTCCCGGCCCTGCGGATGCACTTCATAGGGCATTTCAGAAAGGCATTTCACGCCGAGGTTCTCTAGTACCGGCAGGATATCCGAGAGCGAAACGGGATTGTCTTTATGATATACCTTGAGCCTCGCGGTATTGTCCGATGCGCCCTGCAGGCGGTAGAAATCAACGCAGATCCTGTCCTCGCTATGCAGAAGGTCTTCAAGGCGGCGGATGTCATGGACGGCGTTCTTGATATCGATAGATTCATGATAAGAACCGGTGAAGGCCCTGCCGTAGGTATCGGCCAGCGTAGTGCCCTGCTTTTTGCCATGCGTGACAATCAGCACCTGTCTCAGGCGCTCATCCCACTCACGTCCGGTCTCAATCAAGAGGCGCTCGGCAGCCTCATAGTCAAAGGATTTTTTTCCACTCTCAAAGCGGATGGTAAAAAGCATGCGCGCAAATGGGCTATCATCCAGATTGGTGAAGCAGTTGGTGGATATGCCCCCAATAGATTCCTCAAGGATTTTTTCTGCAGCCTTGCGGAATTTGGTGTTGTAACGGTCGCGCGGCACGTATACGAGACAGGACATGTATTGCTGCATCGGGTCGGTATGCGTGAAAAGAGCGACGCGCTGCTTGGACTGCAGGCGCAGAAGCCCCAGCGCAGTTGTATACAGGTCATCTTCCGTCATCTGGAAGAGTTCGTCGCGCGGCATTTTCTCAAGGATATGCTCGAGCGCGGCGCGGTCATGCGTACCGGAAGGGAAACCGGCGCGTTTGATGATCTGCCGCACCTTACGGCGCACAATAGGTACATCGCCTGTCCGGCAGGAATAGGTAGGGGATGTAAACAGACCAACAAAAAGATGCATCCCCGTGAGGTTGCCTTTCTTATCGAAGATGCGGACGCTGATGGCATCCAGTGGCACGCGGCGGTGTACGGTAGAATACTGGTCGATGAGCTTGCTGATAATAACCGGCGATTTGGAGCAGCTCATGGCCAGAGCCTCAGGAGAACCAACGCCCAGCCCGAAACAATACGTCTTGTTATTCTTCAGTACGCCCAACTCGGCGCCCGGTACGGCCACAGACTGTGTCTTGCCATTGGCGCCGGAAAACTTGAATTCATCATAGCCGAGGAAAGTGAAATTGTTGCTCTGCATATACTTCAGAAAATCCCGTGCTTCATTGAAATCTTCCGGATCTGACGGACCACCGGAGACTTCCAGCCCCCTGACGACTTCCTCCATCCGCGCTTTCAATCCCTTCCAGTCACGGGTCGCCGCACGGACATCGTCCAGAACAGCGTGCAGCCTGGATGCCAGCTTGTCCGACATTTCCTGCGATAGCAGCTGATCAAGCTGGATGTAAATGTAGGATTCAGTGATGTAGCCATCAGCTTTGTCATCCCTGACATCCTCGAGCTTTCCGGACTTGCTGCGCAAAACGTTTAAAATCGGGTGAAAGAGCACGTCGATCGTCAGGTTCTGCACCGCCAGCTCCGCAGCTATTGAGTCGACAATGAACGGCATATCATCGTTAATAATCTGGATGACGTTATGCGGCACGCGCCAGCCATCGCGATCCTGTTCAGGCGTAAAGACCCGCACCTTTTGCACGCCGGATTTGCGCGTCTCCGCCCATGAGCATATCGAGGTCGCCACGGCATTCAGGTTCTCCGCTTTCCAGCCGGCAACGTCGTCTATCGGCACCTGACTGTAGAAAGCTTTTGAAAAACCGGACAGCAGCTTCTTTTCAATACTCATATTTTTTCCTTCGGCAAGCGGTGCATGACGTTTCTTTGGATGCGGTGATGACATGAAATCTCCTTTTCCTGATCATGATAGGGTAGCGGAGTATCGAAAGAGTTAAAATAGCGACAAATAAAAAAGGCACCCGGTTATGGGGTGCCTTTTTTATTTTCTATAAAATTATAGATTAAGCCGCTTTGAGGGTAGCATCGCCTTTTTTCCAGCCGCACTGGATTAGGCCGCCATTTTGCAGGCCGTCGAGAATACGAAGAGTTTCTTCAACGTTACGACCCACACTGAGGTCATTTACGGAAACATGGCGGATAACACCTTCCGGATCAACGATGAAGGTCGCACGGAGACAGACACCTGCCTGCTCATGCAGGATGCCGAGAGCATGGGACAATTCGTGCTTGATGTCAGACAGCATCGGGAATGGAAGATCCTTCAGATCCTTGTGGTTCTGGCGCCAGGCGAGGTGGACGTAGTCTGAGTCCGTGCTCATGCCCAGTACTTGCGCATTACGGCTTTCGAATTCCTTGTTCAGCTTGCCAAAAGTGGCGATTTCAGTCGGGCAGACAAAGGTAAAGTCCTTTGGCCAGGCGAATACGACGAGCCACTTGCCTTTGTAGCTGGTGTTTGTGATCTCTTTTTTAAAATTGCTCGCATCAGAAGAAATAACGCCGGTCAGCTTGAATTCCGGAAATCTATGGCCGATAGTCAACATGTGAATATCCTTTCAATTGAAATTTTAGACAGGCAGTAAAAATGCTCTTTTGGCTTCCTTTTGTCAACATTGATAAAGCCCGAATTTAAAGGCTTTTGACCGGTTTTGGGTAAATGAGTTGACAAGAAAAGCGGTATACCGTATCCATTACAACGGATTATGCGTATAAATGCTGTTGTAGCTCAGTGGTAGAGCACCCCCTTGGTAAGGGGGAGGTCGAGAGTTCAATCCCCTTCAACAGCACCATTTTTTGCAAAAATTTGAACCAGACTATTGCTTAAACAGAAAACAATTTGCCGATAGGGGTATTGATCCTCAAGCTCTAAATAAGGGTTTCGCCTCAACGATAAGAAAGATTGAGACGATGACAAGACAACCCCTTTTTTCAGAGCGGCATGGCTATACTGAGAGCCAAGACAAAAAGATCGTCTATCAAACTCACCTTCCTACTCATTTGCGTCGACCAATTATCGATCTCATTAAGAGATATGGCCTCGACGATGATTTTTTGTCGGTCAGAATTAAGGCGGTCTTCGATCCATACGGCCTTACCCCCTTGCCACCCCCTAAGGCTACTGTTGAGACTATCGGCCGTGTTCTAACGGCTCTATCTCAAAATGATAACTATAATTCTATATCTGTTCAGCCATTCCTCTCCGAATGCGAATGGCCTCAATTTTATGATCTGCTTGAGGATATTACGCAACAACTCATAATTGAGGATGGAAATATAGCTCGCTGGCCTGATGAGAGAAGAACACCAGATTGGCAAAATGATCTCAACGAATATTTTAGATATGCTGGCATCGGCTGGAATCTTATAAATGGTGAGATAGTCGCACGCGGAGATGACGCTTTCGAACATACAACGCAAACCGCAGAACTAGAGTTAAAAGCCGGCAAGAGAGAAACTGCTGCACTTCGTATTAGAAATTCTATTCGCTGTCTCTCTGTTCGCCCTACCCCTGATTTAAGTGGTGCGGTAAGCCATGCCACAGGCGCATTAGAAAGCGTCCTGCATGACATTACTGGTGAGAAGAAAACCCTAGGAGAATATATAAAAAGCTTTCCAAATCTTTTTCCCGGCTCGCTGCAGAAGGCAATACAGGGAATATGGGGCTATGCTTCTGAGGAAGGCGCTCGGCATGGGCTTGAGGGTATTGAGCCCGGCAAAGAAGAAGCAGATTTCATCGTTTCAGTTTGTGCATCTCTTGTAACCTTTTTAAACAGAAAACATCCGCGTGTAGAAGGAAATGATAATGGATAAGACAGTACACAACCCAGACAGGTACATGTCTGACTTGAGGCAGATAATATCTCAAGGACAAAAACGAATTGGCTTTCTCATTGGTGCAGGTGCGCCAATGAGCATTCGGATTAATCAAAAAACAAAATTAATTGATCCAGATGGCATACCTTTAATACCCGGCATTGTACCCTTGACTAAAGCAGTATTTGAAAGCATCGAAAAGAAGCATAAAGGGTTTATTGATAAAATCAAAAAAGAGATGGGAGAAGATGTCAATATTGAACTAGCTCTCTCAAGAATTAGAATGCTCTCAAGCGCTATCGGGAGCGCTGAAGTTTTCGGTTACAATGCCGAAAAGTATAAAGAACTTGCAGATGATATCTGTGCTGCTATCGCAGGGATCGTAAATCGATCATTGCCCGAAGGAGAAACTCCCTATCGGAAATTAGTATCATGGGTACCCTTGCTCGTAACGGTGGTATCGCCTTCTATAGTATTCTGCGTACCCGCATTGACACTGGCCACGTTATTATCATCATAGAGAGGACTATAGGTGATGATATTGACGACACCGCTCGCCGCATTCGAGCCGAACAAGGCAGAGCTTGCGCCCTTCACCACTTCAATCTGGCGGATATCATCGACATTAACAGGAAGGTTGTCCCAGATGGTCCGTGAGTAATCATCGATAAAAACCTGCCGTCCATCGATCAGCACCAGCAGGCGCGGCTGGGACGCCTGTTGATAGCCGCGGGTGCCAACGTCAAAGCTTGTACTGCTGCCCTGAAGGATATCCATGCCGGGGACACGTGACAGGATCTCAGGGATGTTCCGGCTGCCTGATTGCCTGATTTCGTCGGCGGTAATGATGGTCATATTAGTAGGGACATCGCTGGCGAGCTGAGGCGTGCCCGTCGCGCTTGTCGTTACCGACTCTCCAAAGAGAGATTGGAGGGCACCGTAGTCGACCATCTGCGCTACAGCAGGACGCGGGAGCATCAAGGCAACGGCACAGCCGAACAACGACCAGCGTAAAACGTAATTCTTCTTCATACAAAAGCCCTTCTTGTCATATTTTCTTCACCAGCATCATGAAGACCTGTCCAAAAGTGATCTGTGCCGCGTTAGCAGCGCCCTGACTGAAATAAATCTGTACATGGGGCTTTGATGTAATGCCGAGTACGCACTGGTTTGCCTGAACACAACCCAGATCGGTTGACATTGTCAGCACGTGATTTCTTGCAGATACAGTGCCGATGGCATTGTAGTAAGAGCCGAGTTCTCCCGTCAGGAAGGCGATTTTACTGGCGGAGAGCTTCTGAAGCTCCCCTACGGGTACGAGAGTTCCCACTAGTTTCAGATCATCTGGCGTCTCAAGCTTTCTGTCGATAATAGATTTTATTCCATCAGCTTCCTTTACAGACGCTGCGTTGCTCGGATCATATATGATAGCGAGAAAGGTGGTGCCCGTTATCGCGTCACTCAATAGAGGCAATGTTTTCATGCCGACAGAGATGTCCGCCTCATCTGTTGCGGCAGAAACAGACGTGGAAAACATCAAAAATGCGAACACTGCGCATAGAAGAGTTTTATGCAACGATAATTGTACTGTTTTGGACAATTACAAGCCTTCTCTTTGGCAGGCTTGAAGTTTACCGCATCAGTAAATTTCAAACCTGATTGTGTGTGAAACTAGCAAGAATTCTGAGGGTCTCTTTTCTATTAATTCGGAGAAAGCATTTAGAACAGATCAATGAATAAAGGTTTTTTGTCGTTTATATTCTGTTTGGTTGATATCCAAACGATAGAAAGTCATAAGAGTTCCTTCGATAGCGGAACAAAGCGCTATTTTGAACGTTGGCAAGTGGTTAAAGGCTCTTTGCCCCAAAAAAGCCTGAAATTCTCCCATTTTAATCGTGACTTTGACGACTGCCAAAGCAATCGAAAGGCCCTATATGTCCGTAAAAAGAAAGTCCGAGCACCAGAAAGACGCCGAAGCCGAAGTCAAGGAATTTAAGGATGACCTCGGACCGTTCGTCGTCGCCGCTGAAACGANNTCATTTTTGTCAATGACAGCTTTCTCCGCCTCACCGGATACGCGCGGGAAGAGGTGCTCGCTCAGAACTTCAACTTTCTGGTGGAGGGGCACGACAAGCCTGAAGTTATGAAGCAGATCAAGGCAGCCTGGACAGACGACTCCCATAGCGGAGAAGAAATTCGCTGTAGCCGGAAAGATGGCAGCCTTATAACCTCTTCCTTATGCGACCCCTGATCTCTGGGAATATATTGCAAATTATATAAGGGCTAGATAACAGGTAAAGCAGACCCCACACTTTTCCTCCCCGCCCG